>CACZOT010000203.1 GCA_902782795.1 uncultured Eubacteriales bacterium
AGTGCCCCTCCCCAAAGGCGTACGGCGCGCCGGGGGCGCTCTTTCCCTTGTGCGCGCGGTACCAGTAGAGCATGCGGTCCGCGTCGAAGCCCTTCAGGAAGCGGATGTTGTTTTCGAACACGCGCAAAAAGCGCCCGCCGGTCAGGCGCACGCCGCCCGTGGGGACCTGCAGCGCGTAGGGAACGGCGTATTTCGCCATAGGATCACAACCCCTTTCTGTTTCGTCGGGGAGGGGAGCCGCCTGCGGAGAGCGCTTATCCGATCACGCGGACGGGCGGCGTCCACGCGGAGCCCGTCCAGCCGGCGCCGGGATGATGCTCAAAGGCGCAGCGCCGCTCAGAGTCAATCCAGCGCACGGTCGTGACGGCGTATTCGCCACGCTCGTAGCCGTAGCCGTCCCCGGCGTCCTCGTACAGATCGAACGAGCCGTCCGCCCCGGGGTAGACCCAGAGCTCGACGTCCTCCCTGCGGAAGTCCGCCGTGCTTTCCAGCGCCGGACCGATAGGCAGGACGCTCCCTGCGCGGACAAAGAGGGGGATGCGGCACAGCGGCGCTTCGACGGTTACGCTCTGGCCGCCGGAGAAGCGTTCGCCGGTGTGGAAGTCGATCCAATCCGCGCCGGAGGGCAAATAGACTTCGCGCGAGCAGACGCCGCCGGCCGCGGGCTCGGTCACCGGGCAGACGAGGATCGCCGGGCCGAGCAGGAACTCGTCCGCGATCTCCAGGGCGCGGGCGTCCTGGGGAAAATCGAAGGCGAGCAGGCGCAAGAGGGTGGCGTCCTCGCGCCAGGCGGCCCCGGCGATGGAGTAGAGATAGGGCAGGAGCCGGTAGCGCAGGCGGTTGGCCGCGAGCAGGGCCTCGTAATACTCCGCTCCGCCCTCGCAGGCGTGCCAGAGCTCGCGCCGGATATCCGTGCCGTGACCGCGGAACACCGGCAGGAAGGCGCCCAGCTGGTACCAGCGCACGAAGAGCTCGCAGTAGCGCGGGTCGGCGAAGCCTTTCTCGTATTCGCCCTGCCAGTACCACATTTCGCCCTTTTTCACGAAAAACGCGCCGATGTCCAGTGTCCAGTAGGGCAAGCCGGAAGCGCAGAAGTTCAGCCCCGCGGCGATCTGCGAGCGCAGCGTCTTCCAGGACGCTGCGATATCGCCGGACCAGAGGATGGCGCCGTAGCGCTGCTGCCCGGTGTGGGCGCTGCGCGTGAGGTTGACGACGCGCTTTTCGCTGCCGGAGGCTCGCTGCCCCTCAAAAATGGTCCGCGCGTGGAAGAGCGCGTAGGCGTTGCCCAGCTGGATGGGCGCGTGCCGCGCGGCGGTTTCCACGTATTCGCGGTACATGACGCTGGGATCCGGCTTGACGGGGTGCGTCCATTCCGGCGTGAAGGGCTCGCTGGAATCGCACCACCAGGCGTCGATCCCATGACAAAACAGACTTCGGTCTGCCTGCTGCCAGTACAGCGCCCGCGCCTCGGGGGAGAAGGCGTCGTAGAGATCGCTCTCCGGCAACAGGAGGCCCTTGTCGGCGAATTCCCGATGGTCCGGGCAATTGGCGTCCATATTGGGCCAAATGGAGAGCATGAAGCGCACGTTCATCCCGTGCAAGGCGCGCAGAGTGGCCGTCATATCGCCAAAGCGCTCCGGGTCGAAGGATTTCTGCCCCCATTCGCCCTCCCGCCAGGAGTACCAATCCTGCACGACGCAATCCAGTCCGATATGCCGCGCGCGGTATTCCCGGGCGACCCGCAGCAGTTCCTCCTGCGTCTCGTACCGCTCCTGAGATTGGATGTACCCCAGGGCCCAGCGCGGCGGCATGACGGCCTTGCCCGTCAGGAAACGGTAGCAGGAGACGACTCCGTCCAGACCGCCGCCCGCCAGGAAGTAATAATCCATCTCCTCGTCGGCCTCGGTGTAGAGATAGGAGCCGTACTGCGTATCCTGGAAGATCGCCGGGCCGCCCGTCGCGGAGAGGATCCCCCAACCGCGGGAGGAGAGCAGCATCGGCACGGCGATCTTGCGGTTGGCCTGGTGGAGGTACTGCGTCGTGCCGCGCAGGTTGAGCGCTCCCTCCTCCGCCTGACCGAGGCCGTACAGCGCTTCTCCCTGCTGAAAGGAGAAATGCAGCCAAGTATGGCAGAGCGTCTGCGCTGGCGCGTCGGACCTGCGCGCAAGGACGCGCTTTACGCCGTCGGGAGTTTCGATGTCTTCCCAGGATTCGCCGCCCTGGGCCGTGGGCGGATAGGCCGTGAAAGGCTCCAGGGCGCGCTTCGTCTCCGCCAGAAGGAGCTTCCCATCGGCGTCGCGATAGCGGATGGCGCTGGTCTCCCGGTCGATATGGAGCGCCGCTTTGGCCGTGGAGAGGACGATCGCGTCCGGACGCTCCTCGAACCGCCACTCAGCGAAGGGCTCGTCGCGGAGGATCCCGACGCCCAAGCGCAAAGAGAGCGCTTCGCGGGCGAAGCGGACGCGGAAGATGTCGGCCCGCTTGGGCTCGACGCGGAACTCGCCCATATCGGTTTGCATGCAAAGCGCGTCGCCCTCCCGGGCGACGTGCAGGATCCGCCCCTCGGGGGCGCGCCGCGCGATCAACATAGCGGATTCCTCCTAACCGTGGCTGTTGTCCCGCTTCCAGGCAACGGGAAGCGCGTTCGCCTCCATTATACGCACCGGCGGCCCCGCGCACAAGACCGCGCCGCGCGGCGCACCTTCCGAACGCCGTTTGCGGGAGCGGACCGGGTATGGTATACTTTGTACCCGGGAACGCGTCGCGCTTCCATAAAAAGAAAATGCGGGCGGCTTCTTTTGCCGCGCGCAGCGGAAAGGACGGACCCTATGAGCAAATATACCGACCTGGCGCTGGAGCGCCGGAAGCGATTCACCCCCGAAGGCCGTCCCGTCTATAACTGCTGCCAGGCCACGGTGTCGGTGTTCACGGAGGAGGAAAGTGCTCTGCGCGCCGCCGCCTTCTTTGGGGGCGGGATGCGCATGGGCTCGGTGTGCGGAGCGATCACCGGGGGATTGATGGCGCTGGGACAGGCCGGTCTGAGCGACCCGGCTGTGGCGAGCGAATTCATCCGCAAGGTCAAGGAGAACCACGGCGGCATGGTGAACTGCAGGGATCTCCTCGCGGCCAGCGCGGCCCGGGGGGAAGAAAAGATGGCGCACTGCAACGGGCTCATCTGCGAATGCGTCGGGTTTGTCGAAGAGATACTCCGCGCGCACGGGAAGATCGAATAACCACAAAAGCCATGAGGCGGCGCGGCATGCGGGCCCGGCGGTCAGCCGCAAAGGCCGATCTTCCATCTGTCCGATACACTGCGGGGGCAAAGCCGTTCAGGGCGTTCTTGTCCGGCCTTCCCGGAAGGAACACAATCAAGCGGCTGGACGGCGGACCCGCCGTTCAGCCGCCCTTCGCCTCCGTTTTATGACGGAAGTGTCTTTTTCGGGAAGGGATTTCACGCCCACCTTGCGGAAGCGCGTCATTTCAAGCCGAAAACACGTTCGACCATTTCCAGAGTCTGCGCGACGCTTCTGCTGTCGTCCCGGATGATCACAGGAAACCCTGAATTCAGAAAGCGGTCGTACCGCTCCTGGGAATTGATCCTCTCCAGACCCCGGCGATAATTCTCCATCGCCTTTTCGGGATCCGGTTCCTCCATGATCAGCCGATACAGGAATTGCTTCTCCCTGTCCGGCCTTTCAAAAAAGCGCCTTACGGAGATCTGCGGATCCGCCAGCATGACCAAAACATGGCCGGGCGCAGCGACGTTCCTGAGCGTCTCGGCGGAGATATTGGTATCGACAAACACCGGCTTTTCCTGCTTCATCAGGCCTTCCAATATCTGAAGCTCCAGGATCTCGCATTCCCTGGAAGCGCCGTCCATCCAGGCTTCATACTCCTCCGGGCTCCTCCTGATGAAGTCATGCCAATCCTCCAGATCCTGGGTGTAGGTCAGGCAGGGGAACTGGTTTCTGTCCAGCTCAGGATAATACCGGCCGTGATAATTCTCCTCGCAGAGAACACCGCGGTATTTTTCCGCGAGCAATTGGATCATCGTCGATTTGCCGGCATAGGCCGTGCCGATGATAAAATACGCGTTCTCAAACCGCAAATTGGATCCCCTCCACAGAGTTCGATATCAAGGCTGGAACAATCACGGCGATGAGGAGCGCCGGCTCCCAGGTTCCCGTTCCCATCCAAGCGAGATCAAAGCGCGGCGTTCCTCGCCTCTTGCGCCGATGCATCGACGGCGGATTATCCGCAAATCATTATACCGGGGAGATGGCCTTTTGTAAACCGACGCCCGCGGCCTGGCCGGGGAATGGGGGAAGTCCCTCGCCGTCTTCGTATCTTCATGCGGAACGCAATCAGAATTAATCAATCTTTGCTACAATCTCTTCAGACCGATCAGGAAAGGGTGGTTATCAGGATGGCCGAAAACCATACGGAACAGCGCATCACCAATCTTGAGCAGCTGGAAGCGCGTCTGGACGCCATGCGCGCAGCCCAGCGCGAATACGGGAAATTCTCCCAGGAACAGGTGGACAAA
>CACZOT010000204.1 GCA_902782795.1 uncultured Eubacteriales bacterium
CGGAGCCTCCCCCTCGCCAGGGCGGCGCCGTTTCCATTCGGCCAAAGGCCGAATGGAAACGGCGCGCGGGAAAAAGGAAGGAGAGGGCCACCATGATCAACGAGAACAAGGTGTCAGGCTTTATCAAAGAAAACCGGCTGGCGTGCGGGGCGGTGGCGCGCTATATCGATCTTGTATCCGAGGTGGGCGAGCTGGGCAAGGAACTGCTCAAGGGGTCGGATTACCGCCGCTTCCCTTTGCGCGTGACAGACGCGGCGCGGGAAGAGCTGGGCGATTGCCTCTTTTCCCTGCTGGCGCTGTTTGAAGAAATGGAAGTCGCTCCGGACGCGGCGCTCGAGGAGGCGCTTTCCAAATATCGGGAGCGACTGTCGCGCCGGGGAGACGCGGGCTCCGGCCGCTGACCCCTCGCTCCTTGCGCCGATCTTCGGATTCGTCCCGCAGAATCGTTCTCTCCAAATTTTTGCCCGCCGTGGATTTACCAATCCGCGCGGCGGTGCTATACTTTTCCTGTACGGAAGGGAGGCCGCGCCCATGCTGAGGAAGGAAGACATCCTGCGCGTCGTGAACGGCTACGGGTTCGCCAAAGAGGACTTCTGGCTGATGACCGGCGCTTCGCTGGTCCTGCAGGGGATCCGCGAGGAGACGCACGATATCGATCTGGGCGTGAGCCGTTCCCTGTTCGAGCGGCTCAAGGCCGAAGGGCATACGCCCTTCACCGACGGGGACGGCGACCGCAAGATCGTCCTGGACGACACCACGGAGGTCTTCCCCGAATGGCGGCCCATGGCCGTCGAGGAGGTCTGCGGCCTGCCCTGCGCCACCCTGGAGAGCACCCTCGCCATCAAGCGCGGGCTCGGCCGCCCCAAAGACCTGGCCGATGTCGCCCGCATCGAGGCGGCGCTCGCCCGGCGCGCGGGCGATTAAATCCACAACGAGAGGAACGAGAGCGTCTTGCGTCTGTTCGACAGCCACGCCCATCTGGCCGATCCCAAGTTCGACGAGGACCGCGCAGCCGTCCTCGCGCGCATGGCGGAGGCGGGCGTATCCGAATGCCTGATCGTCTGCGACCCCTGCGACGAGACGCCCCGCGTGGCCGAGGCCTTCGCCCTGGCCGCGGCGCATCCGGGGTTCCACGCCGCGGTGGGCGTGCATCCCCACAACGCCTCCGCCTGGACGGGGGAGATCGAGCGGGAGCTGCGCGCGCGCCTGGCGGAACGCGTCTGCGTGTGCCTGGGCGAGATCGGGCTCGATTACCATTACGACCTCTCCCCGCGGGAGGTCCAGCGCGAGGTCTTCGCGCGGGAGCTGGACATGGCCTTCGAGCTGGGCATGCCCGCCGAGCTCCACATCCGCGAGGCCTTCGGCGACGCCATGGAGATCCTCCGCGCCGCCGAGCGCGCCGGCCGCCTGCCCCTGTGCGGCATGCACTGCTACACCGGCTCCTGGGAGACGGCCAAGGAATGCCTGCGCATGGGCATGTACATCTCCTTTTCCGGCTCGGTAACGTTCAAAAACGCCGTGAAGCTGATCGAGGTGGCGGAAAAGACGCCCCTCGACCGCATACTCGTGGAGACGGACTGCCCCTATCTCGCGCCGGTACCCAACCGAGGCAAGCGCAACGAGCCCGCCTTCGTGGCTCTTACCGCCGCGCGGGTGGCCGAGATCCGCGGCATGGACGGCGAGGCTCTCGCCGCCGCCGCCGCGGAAAACGCCCGGCGCTTTCTGGGGATCAAGGAGGACAGAGCATGACGGAAGTATTCACCATGGCCGCCGGCCACCCCCGCTGGGAGGAGACCGCCGCCTTCGCCGAACGGTGTTCCTGGCGGGCCGGGCCCGAGCTGGCCCGGCAGATGCGCTCGGGCGTCCTGACGGATTGGGAGCGCGTCTTCGCCGTGGCGGAGGACGGGCGCATCGCGGGGTTCTGCACCCTGACGCGCTACGACGAGCTCCCGCCGGAGCGGGGCCTGTCCCCCTTCGTCGGCTTCGTGTTCGTGGACGAGGCGTTCCGCGGGCGCAGGCTGTCCGGGCGGCTCATCGAGGAGGCGGCGCGGTACGCCGCGAGCCTCGGGTTCGCGAATCTCTACGTGATGAGCGGCGAAGAGGGCCTGTACGAAAAGTTCGGCTTCGCGCCCATCGGCTGGGAAAAGACCATCTACGGCCCCACCGAGCGGCTCTTCGTCCTGCCGCTCGCTCCCGGAAAGGAGGCCCCCTGATGGAGCGCTATTCCCGCAATATCCGCCTGATCGGCGAGGAGGGTCAGGCGGCCCTCGCCACGGCTTCGGTGGCCGTGGTGGGCGTGGGCGGCGTGGGCTCCTACGCCGCGGAGGCCCTGGCCCGGGCGGGCGTCGGGCGGCTCCTGTTCGTGGACGGCGACGTGGTGGAGGAATCCAACATCAACCGCCAGCTGGTCGCCGGGTATGATACCCTCGGCCGCCCCAAGGCCGAGGTCATGCGCGAGCGCGCCCTGAACGTGAACCCGGAGTGCCGCGCCGAGGCGATGCATCTCTTCTACAGCGCCGAGACGGCGGACCAGATCGACCTTTCCGAATTCGACTGTGTGGTGGACGCCATCGATTCCGTCACCTCCAAGCTGCTGCTTATCGTGCGGGCGCAGGCGGCGGGGGCCTGGGTGGTCTCGGCCATGGGCGCGGGCAACAAGCTGGACCCCACCCGCTTCGAGGCCGCCGATATCTACGAGACGAGCGTCTGCCCCCTGGCCAAGGTAATGCGCCGGGAGCTGAAGGCCCGCGGCGTGCAGGCCCTGCGCGTGGTCTATTCGCGCGAGGAGCCCGCCATCCATTCCCGGCCGCCGGGGTCCATCTCCTTCGTGCCCTCGGCGATGGGCCTGACGATCGCCGGAGAGATCGTCCGCCACATCCTGGAAACAAATCAATCCAACGAGATTTAGGAGGTACCCGCAATGAAAAAAGCCGTATGCTTCGGCGAAGTGATGATGCGCCTTTGCCCGCCCGACGGCACCCGCATCGGCCAGACCGACCGCCTGCAGATGACCTTCGGCGGCGCGGAAGCCAACGTTTCCGTATCGCTGGCGAACTTCGGCGTGCCCGCGACCTACGTCACCAAACTGCCCGACAATCCGCTGACCTCCGCTTTCCTCTACCAGATGCGCGGCTTCGGCGTGGACGTCGGCCATATCGCCATCGGCGGCGAACGCATGGGCGTGTATTTCGTGGAGAAGGGCGCCTCCATGCGCCCGAGCAAGGTCGTCTACGACCGCAAGTATTCCGCCATTTCCGCCGTGCAGCCGGGCGATATCGATTGGAACGCCGCCTTCGAGGGCGCCTCCTGGTTCCACTGGACGGGCATCACCCCCGCCCTTTCGCCCGCCGCCGCCCAGGAGACCCTCGCCGCCTGCCGCATCGCCAAGGCCCAGGGCCTCACCGTCAGCTGCGATCTCAACTACCGCAAGAACCTCTGGAGCCGCGAAGCCGCCCGCGAGACCATGGGCCCGCTCATGGAGTACGTGGACGTGCTCATCGCCAACGAGGAGGACCCCAAGGACGTCTTCGGCATCAGCGCCGAGGGCAGCGATATCGAGGGCGGCCGCCTCTCCGCCGAAGGCTACGCGGACCTGGCGAAGAAGCTCTCCAGCGCCTTCTCCCTCAGGAAATGCGCCTTCACCCTGCGCGAATCCATCTCCGCCAACGACAACAACTGGTCCGGCATCCTCTACGATGCCGCGAGCGGTTCCGTCAGCGTTTCCCAGAAGTACGCCATTCACATCGTGGACCGCGTCGGCGGCGGCGATTCCTTCGGCGCGGGCCTCATCTATTCCCTCATGAACGGCAAGAGCGACGAGGAAGCCGTGCGCTTCGCCGTCGCGGCCAGCGCCCTCAAGCACACCATTGAGGGCGATTTCAACCGCGTTTCCGTCGCCGAGGTCGAAAACCTCCTCAAGAGCGGCGGATCCGGCCGCGTGCAGCGCTGACGGGCCGCTGCGGTCGGCGCTCCTGGGCGGTCCGTCCGTCGTCCGTCCCAGCGAAAAGAACCGTCCGGCGCGCGGACACGGGCTTCGGGGCCTGAAGAAGAGGTTCCCGAAGCCCGTTCGCGCGCGAAATGGCTCTTCCTCTCCCGCGCGGGAAAAATATCTGTTGACAGAAGCGGGGGAAGCGGGTATAATATCTTCCGTTGAGCAAGCGTGGAGGAGTCGCCTAGCTTGGTCGAGGGCGCGCGACTGGAAATCGCGTAGGCATCAAAAGTGTCTCGAGAGTTCGAATCTCTCCTCCTCCGCCAGACAAGCGCCGCAGGGTTTCTGCGGCGCTTGTTGCTTTTCAGTGGCTTGCAGATCAAGGAGGCGCGCGTGGGAAAGAAACAAAAACGGCTTCTGGCGGCCCTCGCCGCGCTGGCGCTGCTGGCCGGGGCGGCGTTGGGGATCTGGCGCTGGCAACTCTGGCGGCGCGGCCCGGAGCTCGCCGCGGAGCCGCTCTACCAATACGAGTACTGCCGCGAGGTGCGGACGCAAAGCGGGGGAACGCGCACGGTGGCGACCTCCGGCTGCGGCGTGACGAGCCTCTCCATGGCCCTGCGATTCCTCGGCGCGGACGAGGAGCAGACGCCGCAGACGCTCTTCGAGGAGGCAGTGCTCTACGGCGACTACACCGGCCGGGACGGCTTTTCGCAGCCGGCGCTCCTGCGCGTGGCGCAGCGGCACGGCGCGGACGGAGAATGGATCGCCGCGGACGCGGACGCGCTGCGGCAGGCCCTGGCGCAGGGACATCCCGTTATCTGCCATCTCGGCGCGGGGACCATCGCGCGGGGCGGGCATTACGTCCTCCTGCGCGCGCTCGCGCCGGA
>CACZOT010000205.1 GCA_902782795.1 uncultured Eubacteriales bacterium
CACGCGCTCGCCGTCCACCCGGGCGGTGACGCCGTGGCCGGGCACCTCCTCGACCTCGCGGACGCGAGAAACGTCCAGGGGCTTGCCGCAGGCGGCCCGCAGCGCCGCGGAGATGGGGTGGGGAGAATCGATCTCCGCCAGGGCGGCCAGCTCCAGGAGCTGTTCCCCGGTGAAGCCCTCGGCCGGGCAGACCTCCGTCACGGCGAAGGAGCCGCGCGTGAGTGTGCCGGTCTTGTCCAGCACCAGGGTCCGGGTGCGCTCCAGGGCCTCGAGGTAGCTCGAGCCCTTGACGAGGATGCCGCAGCGCGATGCCCCGCCGATGCCCCCGAAGAAGCTCAGCGGCACAGAGATCACCAGCGCGCAGGGGCAGGAGACCACCAGGAACAAAAGCGCCCTGTGGAACCACTCGCCCCAGCCGCCCACGAACAGGGGCGGCACCACGGCCAGCAGGGCCGCCGCGCCCACCACGGCGGGCGTGTACCAGCGCGCGAAGCGGGTGATGAACTGTTCGCTGCGGGCCTTCTTTTCGCCCGCGTTCTCGACCATATCCAGGATCTTCGCCACGGTGGATTCCCCGAAGGGTTTCTCCACCCGCACGCGCAGGGAGCCGGTGAGGTTCACGCAGCCGCTGATGACCTGCTCTCCCGCGGCTACGTCCCGCGGGATGCTCTCGCCGGTGAGGGCGCTGGTGTCCAGCGTGCTCGCGCCCTCGAGGACCTCGCCGTCCAGGGGCACCCTCTCGCCGGGCCGCACGAGGATGATATCCCCCACGGCCACGTCCTCCGGGTCGACCTCCTCGACGGCGCCGTCCTTCTCGAGGTTGGCGCTGTCCGGACGGATCTCCATCAGCGAGGCGATGGATTTGCGCGAGCGGCTCACGGCCATGTCCTGGAAGAGCTCGCCTGTCTGGTAGAACAGCATCACGAACACGGCCTCGGAGAATTCGCCCGTGGCGAAGGCGCCGATGGTCGCCAGAGCCATGAGGAAGTTCTCGTCGAACACCTGGCCGTGGGCGATGTTCTTCGCCGCGCGCAGGAGCACGTCGTACCCGACCAGCAGGTACGGCGCCAGGAACAGTATCGCCTTCCACCAGCCCTCGCCGGGGATCAGCACGCACGCGATCAGCAGCGCAGCCGCCCCGAGGATGCGCCAGAGGCGCTTCTTTTCCTTTTTGCTCATTCCGGAGAACCACTTCTTCATGACCAGACCCTCCCTCTTCCCGGCGCGCGCGACGCCCGACAGGGCCTGTCGGGCGTCCGGCTCGTTATCTCGGTTCAGCGGTTGACGACGCAGTCCGGCTCCACCTTCTGGATGGTGCGCACGACTTCGTCCATGATCGCCTCAAAGCGCTCGTCGTCCGCGTCGACGGTCAGCTTCTGGGCCATGAAGCTCACGGTCGCGTCGTTGACCCCGGGGATCTTCTTGATGGCCGCTTCCATCTTCGCGGCGCAGTTCGCGCAATCCAGGTCCGTGAGAGAATACCGCTTTTTCATCGTGTTTTCCTCCTGTACCCTGTATTACCCTGGTTCAACCCTATGCCCGCCTATTCGGACACGTGCTCCAGCCCCTGGCCGATGATGGTGCTCACGTGGCCGTCGGCCAGCGAGTAGAACACCTGCCGCCCTTCCCGGCGGGATTTGATCAGCCGCGCGCCCTTGAGCGAGCGCAGTTGGTGCGAGATGGCGGATTGCGTCATGCCCAGGAGCCGGGCGATGTCGCACACGCACATCTCCGAGACGAAGAGCACGTAGAGGATGCGCACGCGCGTGGAATCCCCGAAGATGCGGAAGAGCTCCGTCAGGTCGTAGAGCGCGTCCTCGCTGGGCATGTTCGCCTCCACCCTCCGGACGATGTCCTCGTGCACCCGCACCGTCTCGCACACCTCGCAGGTCTTCTCCCCCGCCGCCGGAAACACCGGGTGCAGGATGGGCCGTTCCTTCTCCATGCGGTGCGCCTCCTTGATCTGAATATATGAACAATCGTTCATGTGTTCATATTACATCCGTACACCCTCCCTGTCAATGGTTTCATCAAAAAATAACATCCAGGGCCGATGGCTGGTGCTATCATAGTGGCATTGCGAAAAAAACGGCGGGAGGTACGTCGGGAATGAACGGATACGGCAAGGACGCGGAATACAGCTGCGGCGCGGTGCTCTTCAGCGAGGAGGGCGGCGTGCGGCGGTATGTGATCGTGACGGAGGCGGCCGGGCACTGCAGCCTGGTGAAGGGCCACATGGAGGAGGGCGAGAGCGAGCGGGAGACGGCTCTGCGCGAGATCGGCGAGGAAGTCGGCCTGCGCGGCGTCGAATTCCTGCCCGGGTTCGAGGAGCGCGTGTCCTTCCCCCTGGCGCGCGGGGCGATCAAGCACATCGTGTTCTTCCTCGCCCGCTGCGACGGCCAGGAGCTCCATCCCCGCGAGGGCGAGATCCTCGCGGCGCGCCTGCTCCCCTACGCGGAAGCGCATCGCGCGCTGCAGTCCTTCCCCGCGGTGTGCGGCGTGCTCGACAAAGCGGAGGCGTTCCTGGGGTAGGCGTGCGCTCTTTGGGAGGGATTCGCCAGGGGGTCTGTCCCCTGGACCTCCTGCATGGGCTCCGCCCCTGCACCCCGCCAGGGGGAATCATTCCCCCCGGGCCCCTCAATTGGGGGATTTCAGGAATAAAAATGGCTCTGGCATCCTTTCGACAGGATCCCAGAGCCCTTTCTTTTCGGGAGAACTGCTTTGTATATGTATTACAGATATCCCCCAATATGGGATTCTTAAGGGTCCTTGGACCCTTAAGCGGGGCGCGGGGCAGAGCCCCGCCGCAGCCCCAACGGGGCGGAGCCCCTGGCATTCCCCCGCGCTATTTCTTCGCCCGCGGCTTGAACAGCAGCGCGTTGATCAGCCCGAAGAGGACCGCCGCGGCGATCCCGGCGGAGGTATTCTGGAGCCCTCCCACGAGCGCGCCGAGGAGACCCATGCGGTGCACGCCCTGGATCGCTCCCATGGCGAGGGAGTAGCCAAAGCCCGTGAGGGGCACCGTCGCGCCGGCGCCGGCGAAATCCACAAGGGGCTTATAGAGCCCCACCGCGGTAAGGAACACGCCGGAGACCACGTAAAGCACGAGAATGCGCGCGCTGGTGAGCTTTGTGCGCAGAAGGAGCACCTCTCCCACGGCGCAGAGCGTCCCGCCCACCAGGAACGCCTTGCACAGCAGCCAGACCGTCGCCGTCATGCGTCCACCTCCAGCGCAACCGCGTGCGCGATCGAGGGAATCGAAAGCCCCTGCTGGGCGCTGGTGACGCTGGTCATCGCGCCGGAGCCGATCGCGAGCACGCGCCGCATTTCTCCGCTCTCCATGCGCCGCAGGATCCGCCCCGCGAGCACGGAAGCAATACAGCCGCAGCCGCTGCCGCCCGCGTGGCAATCCTGCTCCGGGGCGTAGAGGTTCGCTCCGCAGTCGAAGACCAGCCCGTCCTCCAGGACGACGCCCCGCTCGCGCAGGAGGGCGAGCAGGAGTTCCCGGCCGATCGCGCCCAGGTCTCCTGTGACGACGCAGTCGTAATCCCCTGGCGCCCGTCCCGTATCGCGCAGATGCGCCTGGATGGTGTCCGCCACGGCAGGAGTCATGGCCGCGCCCATGTGGCTGGCGTCGGAGATCTCGTAATCCACGACGCGGCCGATGGTCGCGTGCGTGACGCGGACGCCGCCCTTCACGCCCCGGCCCGGGCAGATCAGCGCAGCGCCCGCCGCCGTGGCCGTCCACTGCGCGGAGGGCGGGCGCTGCGTGCCCAGCTCCAGCGGAAAGCGGAACTGGCGCTCCGCCGTGCAGAAATGGCTGGACGCGCACACCAGCGCGCTCTCGCGATAACCGCCGTCCACGAGGGCCGCCGCCAGGGCGATCCCCTCCGCCATGGTCGAGCAGGCGCCGTACAGCCCCAGGAACGGCGCGCCCAGCGCACGGGCGTTGATGCCCGTGGCCATGAGCTGGTTGAGCAGATCGCCGCCGAGGAGCGCTTCCACGTCCTCCAGGGGGAAATTGCCCTTCTCCAGGCAGCGCATACAGGCGCGACGGGCCATCTCCGCCTCGGCCAGCTCCCAGCTGGGCAGGCCGAGCAGATCGTCCTCCAGGAG
>CACZOT010000206.1 GCA_902782795.1 uncultured Eubacteriales bacterium
AGGTCTGGCATTCCTCCAGCGGCAAGCGCATCCGCCTGAGCCAGCCCCAGCAGTTCATGGCGCAGGAGCACGAGAGCGTGGAGACGGCCTACCCCGGCGATATCATCGGCCTGTTCGATCCCGGCATCATGCGCCTGGGCGATACCCTCTGCACCGGCAGCCCCGTCCAGTACGGCGGCATCCCCCTCTTCGCGCCGGAATTCTTCTGCCGCATCAGCCCGGTGGACAGCATGAAGCGCAAGCAGTTCCTCAAGGGCGTTTCCCAGCTCAGCCAGGAGGGCGCCATCCAGACCTTCAAGCGCCCCAACATCGGGCGCGAGGAGATCGTCGCCGGCGTAGTCGGCGTGCTGCAGATGGACGTGCTCGAATACCGCCTCAAGAGCGAATACGGCGTGGATATCGTGCGCGAGCCCCTGGAGTTCACCCACGCCCGCTGGATCGTCAGGACGCCCAAGCCCATCGACCGGCTGCGCCTGGCCTCCACCGTGGCCTACGCCATCGACCGCTCCGGCCGCGACGTGCTCATGTTTACCAACGATTGGTCCATCCGCCTCGCCCAGGAGAACAACGAGGGCCTCGTCCTCGCCGAGACGGCCGACCGCCTCGAGGCCGACGTCATCGCCTGAACCCGCACCCAAACACATCCGTAAAAGGAGTCCTGCAAATTGAACATCGTCCGAAACGATATCCGCAACATCGCCATCATCGCCCACGTCGACCACGGCAAGACCACTCTGGTGGACCAGATGCTCCGCCAGGGCGGCGTCTTCCGCAAAAACCAGCAGGTCGCCGAGCGCGTGATGGATTCCAACGACCTGGAGCGCGAGCGCGGCATCACCATCCTCTCCAAGAACACCGCCGTGCACTGGGGCGACACCCGCATCAACATCGTCGACACTCCCGGCCACGCCGATTTCTCCGGCGAGGTCGAGCGCGTTCTGAAGATGGTGGGCGGCGTGCTGCTGCTGGTGGATTCCTTCGAAGGGCCCATGCCGCAGACGCGCTTCGTCCTGGGCAAGGCGCTGGACCTGCACCTGCCGGTGATCATCGTCGTCAATAAGACCGACCGCCCCGACGCTCGCAGCGCCGAGGTCGCCGACGAGACGCTGGAGCTCATCCTGGAGCTGGGCGCGGACGAGAGCCTCATCGATACGCCCATCGTCTACGCTTCCGGCCGCGACGGCTGCGCCTCCCTCTCCCCGGACGAGCACGGAACGGACCTCAAGCCCCTTTTCGAGGCCATCCTGCGCCACATTCCCGCTCCCGAGGGCGATCCGGACGGAGATCTGCAGATCCTCATCTCCACCATCGATTACAACGAGTACGTGGGCCGCGTGGGCGTGGGCCGCATCGAGCGCGGCAAGGTCGAGGTCAACCAGATGGCCGTGCGCTGCAATTACGAGAGCGACAAGGTGGACGCGCCTGTTCGCCTGGCGGGTCTATTCGAGTTCGACGGGCTCAAGCGCGTGCCCTGCGAGAAGGCCTCTGTCGGCGATATCGTGGCCATTTCCGGCATTGAGGATATCGCCATCGGCGATACCATTTGTGTGCCCTCCAACCCGGAGCCTCTGCCCTTCGTGAAGATCGACGAGCCCACCGTCTCCATGACTTTCTGCGTCAACGACAGCCCCTTCGCGGGCACCGAGGGCCAGTTTGTCACCTCGCGCCACCTACGCGCCCGCCTCATGCGTGAATTGCAGACGGACGTCTCCCTGCGCGTCGAGGAAACGGAGACGACCGACAGCTTCAAGGTCTCCGGCCGCGGCGAACTGCACCTCTCCATCCTCATTGAGACCATGCGCCGCCAGGGCTACGAATTCCAGGTGACGCGCCCGGTCGCACTGGAGAAGATCATCGACGGTGTGCGTCAGGAGCCCATGGAGCGCGTGGTGTGCGACGTGCCCTGCGCCAGCGTCGGCACGGTCATCGAGAAACTTGGCGCGCGCCGCGGCACCATGCTCGATATGCACTCCATGGAGAACCGCGTCCGCGTGACCTTCAAGGTCCCCGCGCGCGGCCTGTTCGGCTACCGCAGCGATTTCATGACCGATACCCGCGGCGAGGGCATCATGTCCAGCGTCTTCGATGGCTACGCCCCCTACGCCGGCGATATCGATTCGCGCAAGTCCGGCTCTCTCGTGGCTTTCGAAACCGGCGTCACCACCAGCTACGCCCTCTTCTACGTGCAGGAGCGCGGCACGCTCTTTATCGACGTGGGCACCAAGGTCTATTCCGGCATGATCGTCGGCCAGACCAACCGCCCCGGCGATATCGACGTGAACGTCTGCAAGAAGAAGCACCTCACCTCCATCCGCAACGCCGCCGGCGCGGAGGAAGCGCTCAAGATCACCAACGTGCGCATTCCCACCCTTGAGGAGGCGCTCGAGTACATCAGCGACGACGAGCTCATCGAGATCACGCCCAAATCCGTGCGCATGCGCAAGCGCGAGCTCAGCGCCGAGCAGCGCAAGAAGGATCTGAGCAA
>CACZOT010000207.1 GCA_902782795.1 uncultured Eubacteriales bacterium
GGCAGGTCTCCGCAGGAGATGATGAGATCGACTCCCTCCAGCAGCCGCCTGTCCAGATGATCCCAGAGCCGCTTGTCGGCGACGTCCGCTATGGCCAGTATCCGCATCGGCGCGCCCTCTCCCTTCTTTTGTATTGTATTCCCTTCGGCTTACCAGCGGAACGCCGCGGCGTCCGGCTTGGATTTGGCGAGCACGCCCTGCATCTCGACCATGGGGCGGGCGCTCTCGCGCAGTTCCTCCGTCCTGGGGAAGTCCCCGCGCACGTTGTCCAGGAGCCAATCCATGGTGAGGATCTGCGCGGGCGAGAGCTGGCTGTCCGCGGCGCAGCGCTCCTGGCCGTCCTGAGAGCGCAGCAGCCCCTCGAAGGGCCAGAACTGGCCGCTCTGCAGCTGGGCCTGGGCGTCGTGGATCAGGCGCGCCAGGTACGGATCGAAATGGGTGGAGAGGATCACGTCCAGGGCGTCCGCGCTCATCCCCCACCAGTAGTCGGTCGGCCCGGTGCCGCTGCCCTCGCTGTCAAACGCGCCGCTGAGCACGCTCTTGAGGATGGGCACGTAGAACTTGGCCCAATCCAGGAGCGGGATGGCGAGATTGCGCACCTCGCCGTCCTTCACGCTGTAGAGCCCGTATTCCTTGGAGGTATACTTCGGCGCGGAGATATCCCGGTTGGAGATCAGCCGCACGTCCCGCCCGCGGAAGGGGGCCTCCGGGTCGAAATCCAGGCGCGTGGACCATTCCAGCTCCACCACCGCCCGGGGGTTGACCATGCGCGCGCCCAGGGCGAAGGCATTGATGCTCGAGGGCGTGCCGAAGATCGGGTAATCGGCAATGTAGCCGATGCGGTCGTTCTCCGTGAGCGCGCCGGCGATCATGCCGATGAGGAACTTGGCCTCGTACAGGCGCAGGTAATACGAGCGCACGTGGTAATACGGCGCCAGGAGCGAACAGTTGAGCACCTTGACCTCCGGATGGGCCAGGGAGACGCGGATGGCCGCCTGCAGCATGAGAGGCGAAGTCGCGAACAGCACGCGGCTCCCCTCGGCGATGAGGCGCTCCATCTCCTCCTCGAAGCGAGCGGGGTCGTCCACGACGCCCACGGCGCTCTCGAGCTTTTCGCCCAGGGCGTTTTCGTCGTTGACGCGGCCCAGGTCGTGCCAGTAGTTCCAGCCCGAGGCCCGCGGCGAACGGTGGTAGAGGAAGGCGGCCTTCACCTTCGCCGGGCGGAACAGCGCCGTGAGGATGCCGCCGCTCTTCTGGGCGACGGGATCCATCACCAGGCCGACCGCGCCGTCGCCGTGCTCGAATTCGCCCTTGAGCGGGCGGATCTCCTCCAGGATCTTCGCGGGCAGCTTGCCCGGCGCGTCCTGATAGCCGTAGACGCTCAGCCAGACGATGAAAGCGTCGGCGGTGGGCATGGGCCCCGCGCCGCCGAAGAGGCGCTTGTACTCCGTGCGGAAGCGCATATAGCTGGCGCGCAGGTCGTCGATATCCTCGTCGTTCCAGCGAGCGCCGGGCTGAAGGCCGGTGAGCTCGTAGAGCTTTTGGTAGCTGTCCTCCCGGGAAAACCAGATGAAATTGATGCCCGTGGCCTGGTTGAATTCCAGATAGCGGAAATACAGGCGGTTGGCGGGGTCGTCCGTGCGCTTGGGAATGATGCGCGTGACCTCCGCCTCGATGAACATGGCGTCCAGGTATTTCATCACGCTGACGCGCTTGTTCCCCTCGACCACGTAATACTGGTTCATGTATTCATAGACCGTGACCGGGTCCCGCAGGCCGTTTTCGATCACGCTCTCATAGAGACTGGACCACTTGGATGCGAATTCGCTCCGGGGTTCGAGAATGGGCATGAAATTGGCGGCAAAGGCGTTCATGCGGCCTTTGGTGGCCGTGCCGCTCACGCGCAGCAGAGGGATCTCCATCAGGCCCAGCTGCCTCTTGGGCAGGGCGGAGATCTCCTCGCTGAGCTCGTCCAGAGCGGGCACATAGGGCGATTCGCCCTTGTCCATGCACGCCTGGAAGGCCTTCAGGCCCAGGCGGCGCGCGCGGATATAGTCTTCAAATGTCGGCATCGTTGCCTCCTTATCGTTCTTACGCGCCTATTATCCGCACGCCGCGCGGGGCTGTCAAGCGTTGACAGGAAAGGAGAGGGCGCTTATAATGAAATTTCGGTAAAAATCCCGCGCTCCGCGGAGAGGAGGCGCTCCCGTGACCCTGCCCGTCTTCCTGGCCCCCATGGAGGGCCTGACCAATTCCATCTACCGCCGGGCGCACGCGCGCGCCTTTCCCGGTCTCGCGGGGTATTATTCCCCCTTCATCACGCCCAATTCCAGCAAAAAGCTCACCACGCGCGAGCTGAGCGATATCCTCCCGGAGAACAACCCCGGGCAGGCGCTCGTGCCGCAGATCCTCACCTCCCGGGCGGAGGATTTCCTCTGGTGCGCCGGCAAGCTGCGCTCCTTCGGCTACGAGGAAGTGAACCTGAACCTCGGCTGCCCCTCGGGGACGGTGGTCTCCAAGGGGCGCGGCGCGGGTTTCCTGGCCCGGCGGGAGGAGCTCGAGCGCTTCCTGGACGAGATCTTCTCCCAGGCGCCCTGCCGCGTCTCCATCAAGACGCGCGTGGGCCTGGAGAGCGCGGAAGAGTTCCCCGCGCTGCTCGGGCTCTTCCGGCGCTATCCCCTCTCGCGGCTGATCGTCCATCCGCGCACGCGCACCCAGTTTTACAAAGGCGAGCCGCGCCGCGAGTGTTTCCGTGCCGCGCTCGAGGGGAGCCCTTTCCCCGTGGTCTACAACGGCGATCTCTTCTGCGTGAAGGACGTGCGCGCCTTCGGGGAGGAATACCCCGCCGCGGCGGGCGTCATGTGCGGGCGCGGGCTCATCGCGGACCCCGGCCTGGAGCGCCGTCTCGCGGGCGAAGAACCGGGCAGGGAGCGCTACCGCGCCTTCATTGACGAAGTCCTGGAGGGGTACCTGGCCGTCTGGCGGGACAAGAGGGCCGTGGTGGCGCACATGAAGGAAGTCTGGTGCTACATGATCTCCCTCTTCCCGGATTCCCGCCGCCACGCCAAGGCGATCCGCAAGGCCAATACCGTCGAGGATTACCGCGCCGCGGTGGAGGCGCTCTTCGCCGAGCGCGAAGTCGTGCCCCTGGACGAGTGGAGCTTCGGCCGCCTGGGAGGCTGATCCGGCGTAAAATTCCCGCTATTCTCTTGAAAAAAGGCGGCTGGAGTGCTAATATATTCGGTACAGGCTTTGAAGGAGAAAAGTACCCGGCCCTGGGTCCCCAAAAGAGAGGCGCGTCATCGGCTGAAAGCGCGCCGGGCCGCCCTGCCGGCGAAGTTCGCTCCCGAGCCCCCGCGCTGAACGGCCGTCGCGCCCTGTAGGTGTGGGCGGGCCCGCCTCCGTTATCGTGGGCGAAAGGCTTGCGGCGCGTCTCGCCAAGAGCGAAATCCAGGTGGTACAGCGAAGCCAGGCTTCGCCCCGGAACGGGGGCGGGGCTTTTTTCTTGCGATGAACGAAAAGGGAGGAACACCAAGATGCAGGAACAACTCAAGGGCATCCGTGATCGCGTGATCCAGGAGCTCTCCCAGGCCAAGGATACCTCGGCGCTGGAGCAGCTGCGCGTACGCGTTCTCGGAAAGAAGGGCGAACTGACGGAGATCCTCCGCGGCATGGGCAAGCTGCCCGCGGAGCTGCGCCCGCAGATGGGCCAGATGGTCAATTCCGTGCGCGAAAAGCTGGAGGAGGCCATTTCCGCGCGCCAGGCCGAGCTCAAGGAAGCGGAAAAGAACGCCAAGCTCGCGCGCGAGGTCATCGACGTGACCCTGCCCGGCAAGGACCGCCAGGCAGGCAGCGCCCATCCCATCACCCTCGTGCTGAACGACCTGCTGGAGATCTTCTCCGGCCTGGGCTTCATGAGCGTCGAAGGCCCGGAGATCGAATACGACCGCTACAACTTCGAGCTGCTGAGCGTCCCCAAGAACCACCCCGCGCGCGACGCGCAGGACACCTTCTATGTGGACGACAACGTGGTCCTGCGCTCGCAGACCTCGCCCGTGCAGGCCCGCGTCATGACCACGCAGAAGCCGCCCATCCGCATCGTCTCCCCCGGCCGCGTCTTCCGCGCGGACGAGCTGGACGCCACCCATTCCCCGGTGTTCCACCAATTCGAGGGCCTGTGCATTGACGAAAACATCACCATGGGCGACCTCAAGGGCACCCTGGACGAGTTCGCCCGCCGCATGTTCGGCGAGGGCATCAAGACACGCTTCCGCCCCTCCTACTTCCCCTTCACCGAGCCCTCCGCCGAGGTGGATCTCACCTGCGCCAACTGCCACGGCGCCGGCTGCCGCATGTGCAAGGGCACGGGCTGGATCGAGGTGCTCGGCGCGGGCATGGTCAACCCGCACGTGCTGGAGATGTGCGGCATCGACCCGGGCAAATATCAGGGCTTCGCCTTCGGCATGGGCCTGGAGCGCCTGGCCATCATCAAGTACGGCATCCCGGATATCCGCTATCTGTATGAAAACGACGTGCGCTTCCTGTCCCAGTTCCGCTGAGGCCGCGAAGGAGGAGACAAAGATATGAAAGTCCCGATGAAATGGCTCAAGGAATATACCCCCGTGTCCCTCACGCCGGAGGAGTACGCCTCCCGCATGATCATGACCGGCACCGCAGTCGAGGAGGTCGCGCCCGTTTCCGGCGAGATCGACAACGTGGTGGTCGGCAAGCTCCTCTCCGTGGAGAAGCACCCGGACAGCGACCACCTGGTCATCTGCCAGGTGGACGTGGGCGGCGAAAGGCCCCTGCAGATCGTCACCGGCGCGCCGAACGTCCAGGCGGGCGATATCGTGCCCGTGGCGCTCAACGACAGCCACCTGCCCGGCGGCGTACACATCAAGACCGGCAAGCTGCGCGGCGTCCTCTCCGAGGGCATGCTCTGCTCCGGCCCCGAGCTCGAGGTGCCGGAGGGGCTCTACCCCCACTGCGGCGACAAGGGCATCCTCCAGTTCCGCGAGGAGTACGCGCCCGGCACGGACGCGCGCGACGTCCTGGGCATCCACGACGACGTGATCGATCTCGAGATCCTCGCCAACCGGCCGGACCTCCTCTCCGTCTGGGGCGTGGCCCGCGAGAGCGCTGCAGTGCTGGGCGTCCAGTGCACCATCCCGGAGATCCAGGTCGAAGAAAAGGGCGAGGAGGCCTTCCCCGCCAAGGCGACCGTCTCCGTGCTCGATCAGGAGCTCTGCCCGCGCTACTGTGCGCGCGTCATCCACAACGTGAAGATCGGCCCCTCCCCCATGTGGATGCGCGAGAGGCTCCACGCGGCGGGCGTGCGGCCCATCAACAACATCGTCGATATCACCAACTACGTCATGCTCGAGACCGGCCATCCCATGCACGCCTTCGACCTGAGCAAGGTCAAGGAGCAGGCCATCGTCGTGCGCCGCGCTTATCCGGGCGAGAAGCTCACGACCCTGGACGGCAAGGAGTACACCCTGAACGATACCATGCTCGTCATCGCGGACAAGCAGAACGCCACGGGCCTGGCCGGCATCATGGGCGGCGAGGAGAGCGAGATCACCTCCGATACCGCCGACGTCCTCTTCGAGTGCGCCGCCTTCGACCGCGCCTCCATCCGCGTCACCAGCCGCACGCTGGGCATCCGCACGGAGGCTTCCGGCCGCTTTGAGCGCGGCGTCAACCCCGATACCGCCCTGGATGCCGTCAACCGCGCCTGCCAGCTGGTGAACGAGCTCGCCTGCGGCGAGGTCCTGCCCGGCGTGTACGACAGCCGCCCCGAAGCGCCCGCCAAGGCGCCCATCGTGGCCAGCGTCCAGCGCGTGGCCAGCCTCACGGGCGTGCAGATCCCCGGCGAGCGCATGGTGGAGATCCTCTCCGGCTTGGGCTTTGGCTGCCAGCTCTCCGGCGATACCCTCACCTGCGTCCGGCCCGTCTGGAGACAGGACCTGGACGGCGAGGCGGACATCGCTGAGGAAGTCCTGCGCCTGTACGGCTACGACGCCCTGCCTTCCACGCTCATGACCGGCGTGACCATGCCCGGCGGGCGCTCCGAGGCCCAGCAGGCCACCGACGCCGCCCGCGCTTCTCTCGTCGCCCGCGGCTTCTACGAGACCTATTCCTTCTCCTTCGTGACGCCCAAGTGGCTCGCCAACCTGCCCGTCCCGGAGGACGACAAGCGCCGCCGCTGGGTCTCCATCCGCAACCCCCTGGGCGAGGACACCTCCGTGATGCGCACCACCCTCGTGCCCTCCATGCTCCAGAACGTGGCCTTCAACCTCAGCCGCGGCACACAGGAGCTCAAGCTCTTCGAGTGCTCCACCGCCTTCTTCCGCCAAGGCGCGGGCGAGCTGGCCGAGGAAAAGCCCATGCTCTGCATCGCCATGTGCGGCGACAAGGTCGATTTCTACGCCCTGCGCGACGCCGTGTACGCCGTGCTCGAGCGCTTCGGCGTCAAGGCGACGATCAGCGCCGGCGGAGACGCCTACTACCACCCCGGCCGCAAGGCGATCGTGACCGTGCGCAAGGAGCCCGTCGCCCAGCTCGGCGAGATCCACCCCGATTACGCCGCCCAGTTCGACATCGAGACGCGCGTGTACGTCGCCGAGATCGACATGGAGCTCCTGCGCGCCTTCCGCGTTGCGCAGCCCCGCGTGAAGCCCCTGCCAAAGTACCCCGCCGTGACGCGCGATCTCGCCCTCGTCGTCAGCGAGGAGACCGGCGTCGGCCCGCTCATGGACGCCATCCGCAAGGCCGCGGGCCACGAGCTTGAGCGCGTGGAGCTGTTCGACGTGTATCGCGGCGTGCAGCTGGGCCTCGGCAAGAAGAGCGCCGCGTTCTCGCTCGTGTTCCGCGCCGCCGACCGCACCATGAACGAGGAGGACATCTCCAAGGCCATGTCCAAGGTCCTCGACGTGTGCAAAAAGCAGTTTGACGCGCAGCTCCGCGCGTAGGGAGCGCCTTCGGCTTTCCCTTCCCCTTTCCGAATCGATAGAACAACCGGGCTTCGGGACCCTCTCGCGGGGTCGCGGAGCCCGGTTCTTTTGGTCTTCCCGCGGCGTATCCCCCGCCTCGGCCGCATACGCTTTTCCCATGAACAAGCAGCATGCAACCCCTCTTGCGGCGCTCCTGGCGGCGGCGGTCCTCCTGCTCGCCGCGCCCGTCTCCCTGGAAGCGGCTCGCGCCGCCGTCCGCCTCTGGCTGGAGAGCTTTCTCCCGGCGATGCTCCCCTTTTTCCTGCTGATGCCCTTCCTCACCGGTCCGGACGCCCGCGCCTGCTTTTCGCGCGCCTTCGGGCGGCTCCTGCCCGCGCTGTTCGGCATCCCCGGCGAGGCCGCAGGCGCCCTGCTGACAGGTCTGGCGGCAGGTTCCCCCGCCGGCGCTATCGCCTGCGCGGAAACGGCGGGCGGCCTGTCTCCGGCGCAGTTCGAGCGGTGCGTGTACCTCTGCTCCGGCGTGAGCCCCGCGTTCCTCGTGACAGCTGTCGGAGCGGGATGTTTCCATTCCGCGCGCGCAGGCGCTGTCCTCCTTGCGGCGCATCTGTTCGCGCTCACATGCGCGGGGATCCTCCTGCGGAGCCTTCCCGCCCCGAAACGGGCGCGGCCCGCCCTCGCTCCGCAGGCTCCGGAGCGCGAACCTATCCTCGCGGCCATGCTGCGGCTCCTGGCCGTGCTCGGCTGGATGATCGCCTTTTCGGTGCTCTCGGCCCTGCTGCAGACGGCGCTGGGCCCCATCGCCCCGAAATGGCTCGTCGCGGGGATCTGCGAGGTCGCCTCCGGAGCGGCGGCCACGGCCCGCGCGCCTCTTCCGGAGGATCTGCGCGTCGCGGCGACGGCTGCAGTCTGCTGCTTCGGGGGACTGTGCGTGGCGGCGCAGGTCGCCAGTTCGACGGGCGTCTCTCCTCTTCGGCTGCTCGGCGTCAAGCTCCTGCACGCCCTCCTGGGAGGCGCGGCCGCCTGGGGCCTTCTGCGGCTCGATTTCCCCGCCCTGCCCGCGCTCCCGCCGGACCCCTTCGCCCTGTCCGCGGTCCTCGCCGCCGGAGCGGCCGGGGTCATCGCCCTCGCAAGGATCGCCGGGAAATCCGGCGTTGACGAACCGCCCCGCCCGCCGTATACTGATACGTAAGAAAACCCACGCAAAAAGGAGCGATCCAGCATGCAGACGGACCAGCTGCAATACCGCATCGGGCAAATGCTCTCGGTACTGGAGGAGCGCCTCGCCGCGCGAAGCGTCCCCGTCGATCCCATCGAATGGAGCCCGCGCGGCGAGAACGACTGGCGCCCCTTCGAAAACGGCGGAGAATGGGGCGCGAGCGGAGAATGGTTCGATTTCCGCTTCGCCTGCCGCGTGCCGGAGAGCTTCCGGGGGCGCGTGATCCTGCGCCTGCGCACGGGCCGCGAGGATGAGTGGGCCGCGTGCAACCCGCAATTCCTCTGCACCGTGAACGGGCGCGTCGAGCAGGCCTTCGACGGCCGCCACCCCACCCTGGTCCTCGCGGAGAAGGCCGAGCCCGGGCGGGTCTATTCGGTGCTTTTGGCCGCGTATACGCCGGAGGCCAAGCCCGGCCAGACGCCGCCGCGGCTCCTGGCGACGCTCGAGGACGAGGACGCGGATCTCCTCGGCCTCCTGTACGATCTTCGCGCGCCCTGGGAGGCCGCCTGCCTCCTGCCCGAGGGCGACCGCGATCGCGAGCGCACCTTCGAGGCGCTCTCCGACAGCCTGGATCTGCTCGACCTGCGCGTTCCGGACAGCCCCGCTTTCCATGAGAGCGTGGCCGCGGCGCGGGAGTATCTCCAGCGCGAGTTTTACGAAAAGCGCGCTGCCCTCCCGCCCGTCGCCGTGGCGGACAGCGTGGGGCACACGCACATCGACGTCGCCTGGCTCTGGGATCTGGAGCAGACGCGCCACAAGGCCGCCCGCTCCTTCGCCACCGTGCTCAAGCTCATGGAGCGCTATCCGGAATACAAGTTCATGTCCAGCCAGCCGGTCCTCTATTCCTTCGTCAAGGAGGACCACCCTGATCTCTACGAACGCATCCGCCGACGCGTGGCCGAGGGGCGCTGGGAGCCGGAGGGCGGCATGTGGCTGGAGGCGGATTGCAACCTCACCGGCGGCGAATCGCTGGTGCGGCAGTTCCTCCACGGGCAGGAGTTCTTCCGGCGGGAATTCGGCAAGGCCAGCCGCGTTCTGTGGCTGCCGGACGTGTTCGGCTATTCCGCCGCCCTGCCGCAGATCTGCAAGCTGTGCGGGATCGATTTTTTCATGACCAGCAAGCTCTCCTGGTCGGAAGTCAATCTCTTTCCCTACGATACTTTCCTCTGGAAGGGTCTGGACGGCACCGAGATGCTCACCCATTTCACCCCCACGCGGGATCTCGTCTCCAACCGCCACCAGGAGCTCCAGCACTTCACCACCTATAACGCCGTCGTGAAGCCCTCGCAGTACGCGGGGGCGTGGAAGCGCTTCCAGCAAAAGGACCTGGACGATCATTTCCTCGTCACCTACGGCCACGGCGACGGCGGCGGCGGCCCCACCGAGGGCATGCTGGAAATGAGCCGCCGCATGGCGACGCCCCTGCCCGGCACGCCCGTGTTCCGCCAGAGCCACGCCCGGGAGTTCTTCGAGAATCTGGAAAAGCGCGTCTCGGGCGATCCGCGGCTGCCCAAGTGGTCCGGCGAATTGTACCTGGAGCACCACCGCGGCACCTACACCGCCATGGCCAAGAACAAGCGCAACAACCGCAAGCTGGAGCTCGGTCTGCGGGACGTGGAGCTCCTCTCCTCCATGGCCTATATCGAGAAGGGCCTGCCCTACCCTCAGGAGGAGCTGCACGCCCTCTGGCAGGACGCCCTCACCCTGCAGTTCCACGATATCCTCCCCGGCTCGTCCATCGAGAAGGTCTACCAGGATTCCGACCGGATGTACGCGCGCATGTTCTCCGTGCTGGAGGCCCTGCGTGCCCGCGCCCTCGCCGCCCTTTCGGAGAGCGCCCCGGGCGATATCGTCTTCTACAACACCCTCGGCTTCGAGCGGGACGACGTGGTCTGGTTCGAGGCGCCAGCGGACGTGACGGCGCTAAGGGACGAGGCCGGGGAGATCTACCCCGTGCAGCGCGTGCCCTCTCTGGACGGCGGCGCCGAAAAGTGCTGCGCCTTCGTCTGCGGTCTCACGCCCATGGGCGCGACCCCCTTCTGGTTCGAGCGCGGCGATATGGGCCGCTTCGAGATCGTGGACGCGGACGAGACCGGCTTCGATACGCCCTTCTTCGCGGGCTCCTTCGACGAAAGCATGCGCGTCACCTCTCTGATCGAGAAGCAGTCCGGCCGGGAGCTCGTGCTCCGCGGAGAGGCCCTCAACCGCCTCGTCGTCTACGAGAACCGTCCCCACGAGCACGACGCATGGGAGATGAAGCCCTATTACGCCCGCCGCCATTGGGAGCTGGACGAGCTCGAGCGCTGCGAGATCGTCTCCGCGGGCCCGGTCTGCGCCGTGCTGCGCTGCAGCTACCGATACAGCCGCAGCCGCGTGGTGCAGGATATCATCCTCTACCATGACCTCGAGCGCGTCGATTTTGATACCTGGGCGGATTGGCACGAGGACCACTGCCTCCTCAAGGCGCATTTCCCGGTGGACGTGTTCCAGAGCGAGGCCACCTATGACGTGCAGTTCGGCAACGTGCGCCGGTCCACCACCCGCAACACCAGCTGGGACCAGGCACGCTTCGAGGTCTGCGCGCACAAATGGGCCGACGTCTCCGAGGACAATTTCGGCTTCGCCCTGCTCAACGATTGCAAGTATGGCCACAGCGCCGACGAGAGCGGCCTGCAGCTGACCCTGCTCAAATCCTCCACCCACCCGAACCCCCATGCCGACGAGGGCGACCACCGCTTCCTCTACAGCGCCATGCCGCACTTTGGCTCCTGGCGCGAGGCGGGCGTCGCGGAGATGGCCTACCGGCTGAACGTGCCCGTCCTCTGGGCCCGATCCGCGGGGGGCGATCAGCCGCCCCAGGCCTTCGCCGTCTCCGACCGGCCCAACGTGGTCATCGAAGCGGTCAAGCAGGAGCTTTCCGGGGATGGGATCGTCCTGCGCGTGTACGAAAACTGGGGCCGCCGCGAGCTCGGGGCGCGCGTGCGCCTGGGGTACGAGCCAGCGCAGGCGGAGATCGCCAATCTGCTGGAAGAGCCCATCGCCGAGGCGGAGCTGGACGACGGCGCGCTCGTCTTCGATCTGCGGCCATACGAGAGCAAGACGTTCCTCCTGCGCTGAAAGGGCTTCAGGCCAGCAAGGCAAAGGCAAAAAAGGAGCGCATCCCAACCGTTGGGGATGCGCTCCTTGTTCTTGCGGAGGGTGCTTACTTGTCCTTATCCTCCCTGCGGCGCAGGAAGCTGGGGATATCGGAGGTGAAGCCGCGGCGCTGGGGCTGCGGCGGGCGCTCGGCCTCGAACTCTTCATCCGTGATGAAGGGGCGGTCCTTGCGCGGCTGCGCGCTCTGGCGGGCCGGACGCTCCGGCACGAAGCGCTCCTCGCGCTGGGCGGTGGAACTGCGCTCCGAACGCATATCGGTGAACAGCGGCGGGATTTCCGGGCCGTTGCCGGAGGCGCTGGGAGCGGGCTTCTCGGCGGGCTTCTCCTGGAAGGCCTCGGCGGGTTCTTCCGCGGCGGCCTCGCTGTCGCGGCGCTTGCTCGCGGCCGGGAAGGGCGTCTTCTCGAAGCCGGTGGCGATGACGGTGATGCGCACCTCGTCCTCCAGGCTCTCGTCGATGCCGGCGCCGAAGATGACGTTGGCTTCCTGGTCGGCCTTCTCGGTGATGAGGGACGCGGCCTCGTTGATATCGAGGATGGACATATCCGCGCCGCCGGTGATATTGATGAGCACGGCGCGCGCGCCGTCGATGCTGGTCTCGAGCATGGGGCTGGAGATGGCCGCCTTGGCCGCCTCGACCATGCGGTTCTCGCCCTTGCCGACGCCGATGCCCATGTGGGCCATGCCGCGCGCTTCCATGACGGTGCGCACATCGGCGAAGTCCAGGTTGATGAGGTTCGGCACGGCGATGAGGTCGGAAATGCCCTGGATGCCCTGGCGGAGGGTATCGTCGGCGATGGAGAAGGCCTCGGTCATGGTGGTGGCCTTGGTGACGACCTGCAGGAGCTTGTCGTTGGGGACGACGACGAGCGTATCCACCGACATCTTCAATTGCTCGATGCCCGCCTCGGCGTTCTTCATGCGCTGGCGGCCTTCGAAGGTGAAGGGCTTGGTGACCACGCCGATGGTGAGGATGCCGAGGTCCCTCGCGAGATCCGCGATGACCGGCGCGGCGCCCGTACCGGTGCCGCCGCCCATGCCGCAGGTGACGAAGACGAGGTCCGCCCCGCGGATCGCCTGGGCGATCTCCTCGCGGCTCTCCTCGGCGGCGCGCTGGCCGATGCCGGGCACGGCGCCGGCGCCAAGGCCCTTGGTGAGCTTCTCGCCGATCTGGATCTTGCTTGGGGCCTTGCACAGGGCCAGGGCCTGCTTATCGGTATTGACGGCGATCAGATCCACGCCCTTCAGGCCCACGTCCACCATGCGGTTGACGGCGTTGGTTCCGGCGCCGCCCACGCCGATGACCTTTATGGAAGCAAAATTGGTGCTCTCGACTTCAAATTCCAGCACTGGGCATCCTCCTCAACTTTGTTTTTCTCTCTCATGGCTCCCCCAGGCGGGAGAACCGGTATATGGGCTCATTCGGAGGGCTTGTCCTCCGCGCCCGTTTCTTCCTCCTGCTCTTCCTTGCGCAGGAGATTTTTCATACCGCTGACGAGCCGGCCGGGCAGGGAATCCTCCTGCGCGGTGCGGGGCTCGATGGTATCGAACACCTGGTCGATCTCTCCGAGGACGCTGGTGAACTGGAAGCCGCTGAGCTTCGAGGACTGCGCCTGCGCCTCGCGGACGGTGTAATCCAGCTGGTCGGAGAGCCAATCGGCCGCGCCGCGCATGGGTGCGAGGCCGCCGCCGGTGAGATAGACCTTCGCGCGGCTGCCGAGCGCGGGGCCGGCCTCCTTGATGGCCTCGGACAGGCCGGAGAGGAGATCGTCCATGGTGCCGGCCATGGCGCGGGCCACGAAAGTGCCGGGGAAGGACATGCGCTCGCCCTCCTCGGTAATCTCGTACTTGCGCGGCTCCTCCAGCTCGTCCGCCACCAGGGGGAACTGCCGCTTGAGCTTCTCGGCGGAGGCCATGCTCACGGAAAGGTTCGCGGCGATATCCGCGGCGATGAAGCCGCCCCCCAGGGGGATGACCTTGTGGAAGACGATGGCGTCTCCCTCCACGACGGAGAACTCGGTGTTCAGATAGCCCACGTCGATGAGGGCGGCGGTGCGGTCCCGCTCCTCGGTGGGGATGTAGAGGATCGCCTGGCCGAGGGCCGGGGTGACGAAGCCGCGGATGCGCACCTGCATGGAGGAGAACATTTCCTGCATCTCATGCACGAAAGCGGCGTCTGCGATGATGAACGACGTCAGCGCCCTGAGCTTTTTGCCGCGCCGGGCCGTCTGGATGGGCGTCATGGTCTTTTTGCCGCCATCGACGCTGAACCAGGCCGGGCTGCGGTGGATGACCACGCCGCTCTCCTTTTCCAGGCCGAGGCTCTCGGCGGCCGCGTCGTGCACGGCGTCCATATCGTCCTCACTGATGCGCCCGTCGGGGGACATGATATCCACCTCGGCGTCGGCGAGCTTCACGGTGATGTATTCGCCAGGCACAGAGACGAACACCTCGCGGATGTGCGTCTTCGCTTCCAATTCCGCCGCGGCGAGGGATTGCTTCACCTGTCCGGGCAGCTGGATGGGCTCGATCCAGGCGCCGTCCTTGTAGCCGGAATACGGCACCGTTCCCGTGCCGCGGATCTCGCAGCGGGAAAAAGCGCCGCTCTCCGCGAGGGCGGTGACGATCTTGTTCGTGCCGAAATCGATCACGGCGGCCGTGGTCTTCATGGTACCTTGCTCCTCCGAGCGCTGTCGCCGGGCCAAGCGGCCGCGCGACAGATATTCCTGGATGACATTATACCGTCTTTTCCGCGGTTTGAAAAGGGTTTTTTCTCCAAAGGAGCCGAAAAAGCCCAGTTTTCCGCGCGAAAGCGGACCTTATTCCGGCGAATAGACCGCCGACGTACCGGTGGAGACGTCCACCCGGCCGCCGCTCACGCCCTCGCTCTCCAGGGAATCGAGCACGCCGATCATCCAGAGGCACTTATCGCGGGCGTTTTCGCTGTCGCCCATCTGCACCTGCACGCCGCCGAGCGTGATCATATACAGGTTGTCCAGATTGGCGGCGTTCAATTCCTGCACGCGGCCAAGGGCGTCCGTCTCCACGAGGGCCTGGAGCACCGTAGCCACGCCCGTGGCCTGGTTCACGTCGTTCGTGCCGATGAGCGACCCTTCCTGCGCGGAGCGGATCTCCAGGCCGCGGATCTCCATGAGTCCATCCGCACCCTGCTCGTCCCGGCGGTTGGAGACCACCTGGGCGTATTCGTCCAGCAGGAGTGTGGAGCCCGCGTAATGCGCCACGGCCCGCGGCGTGCGCGCGCGCATGTGCAGGATGACCGTGTCCGCCCCGCTCTTTTCCAGCGAGAGGAACTCCCACTGGCCGAAGGGCGCGAGGGCGGCGCGCACCTTCGCCTCGTCCAGGCTGTCCATGCGCGCGCCGGCGTCGATGCCGCTCTGCTCCGCGATGAAGCGGGCCGCGTCCTCGCTGACGTCCGTCACCTGTATAACGCGCACGACGGCGATATTGTTCCGATAGAGGAATAGGGCGGCGGCGATCACGAGCAGGAGGACGATGAACAATCCCCCTCGCCCGCCGCGCCTGCCGCCGTTTTTTTTCGCCATTTGTGTGAGCCTCCCGTTTGTTTATGGTCCTTCGATCCTTGCGATTTTCGCCCCGAGGGAAGCGAGCTTTACCTCCAGGTGCTCATAGCCGCGGTCGATATGCTCCAGCCCCTCGACCCGGCTCTCCCCTTCCGCCGCGATGGCC
>CACZOT010000208.1 GCA_902782795.1 uncultured Eubacteriales bacterium
CACCATCGGGGGCGGCTCCATCTCCCTCCTGTTCGTGGCGTTCATCGCCGCGATGTTCCTCGTCGCGTTCTTCACCATCCGCCGCCTTTCGCGCCAGGACCGTTTCATCCGCTGAGGCGAGCGCGAGGCGCCCCCTTGGGCGAAAACAACAGGCTTCCGAGTCCCGTAAGTGGGAACCGGAAGCCTGTTTTCTGCATTCTCAGCGCTGCTCTCTGTCCAGCGGCCGCCAGGAACCGATGGAGCGCATATCGGGCACGTGGACGGGGTATCCCTTGAGGCGCAGCAGGCGCATCTTCGCGGCGAAGAGCTCCGGACAGATGTAGAGGCTGGCCGCGGCGCGCGCGGCGTCCTGGTATTCGCGGATGGCCTCGAGGGCGTCCTCGTCGCTGACGAGCAGCTCCGCGGCGAAGCAGTTGGCCTCGGCCTCCAGCTCGGCCTCCATGTTGCTCAGCTCGGTGGCGCGCACCACGCGCAGCTCCTCGCCGGTGATGTGGCCGAGGGCCATGTGCCCCAGCTCGTGGGCGCAGGCGCAGCGCAGGGTATCGTCGTCCGCGCGGGAATTGAGGGCGATAAAGGGCTCGCCCAGCATATAGCCGCAAAAGCCCAGGAGCGAGGGGTGGTCGGCGTAATCCACCATGATCCCCATGCTCTCGGCCAGCTGTTCCGGCACAGACGTGCCATGCTTGCGGACGAGCTTTTTTGCCGTGCGGGCGATCTCCTCCGCCCGGGCGCGTGTCAGCAATGCGATGTCCCCTTCCCTCGGATGTGCGCTTTGTCATTGTATCACGTTCCGCCGGGAAAGAAAAGGCGCGCCCGCTTCATATGGAGACAACATTTCCGCTATATAATTGCCCTGTAACTGTCACAATGCGGAAAGGTGGAAAACAGACGATGTGGTTTTGGCTCGCGCTCGTAGCGCTGCTCATGTGGAGCGGTTCCGATCTCTTCTCCAAACTCGGCTCCCGGCCGGACGACAAATACAGCCATTGGAAGATGGTCATGGCCGTCGGCCTGGTCATGGGTATTCATGCCGCCTTTGAAGTGTTCGTCAACGGCGTGGAGATCAGCTGGGGCGTCATCTGGGCGTACATGCCCGCCTCGCTGCTCTATATCCTCTCCATGACCCTCGGCTACGTGGGCCTGCGCTACATCGAGCTATCCATCTCCTCGCCCATCTGCAACACCTCCGGCGCGGTGGCGGCCCTGTTCCTGCTCATCGTACCCAAGCTCTTCCCGGGCCTGATGGAATTTACGCCCATCACGGATTGGCGCGTCATCCTCGCCATCCTCCTCATGGCCTGCGGCGTGGTGATGCTGGGCATCGTGGAGACGCGCGAGGACGACGAGATCAAGCTCGAGCGCCAGAAGCGCGAGAACGTGCGCTACACGCGCAGCGTCCTCGCCCTGCTTCTGCCCATCGTCTACTGCGTGATCGACGCCGCCGGCACCGTGGCCGATTCCATCATCCTCGAGAATATCGACGAGGCCTCCGCCAACGTCGCATACGAGCTCACCTTCCTCGCCATGGGCGTCTTCGCCGCCATCTATACCTTCGGCATCCGCCGCGCCCGGCCGGAAGTCTCCCGCGAAACGCCCAAGCTCATCGGCGCCGTCTGCGAGACCGCTGGCCAGCTCGCCTACGTCTACGCCATCGCCGCCAACGCCGTCGGCGCCGCGCCCATCATCTCCTGCTACTGCCTGCTCTCCGTCGTCTGGAGCCGCGTCTTCCTCAAGGAGAAGCTCTCTTGGAAGCATTACGCCGCCATCGGCGTGGCGATCCTCGGCATCCTGCTCATGGGTATGTTCGGCGAGGAGTGACCAGCCGTTTCGGGGCGCGCTTGGGGGCTCTGCCCAAACGGATGTGGGAGGTACGCCAGAGGGCCTGCCCTCTGGACCCGCTGAGGGAGGGCCGACAGGCCCGACTAGCGGTAGCCGGTTCCGAAGGAGGCCTGCCCGCGTAGCTGCGACTCACCCGCAGGGCGAGGGGCAGCCGAAGCCGCTTAAGGGCCAAAGGCCCTTAAGAATCCCATCTTGGGGAGGGGATTCCTTGAATTAAGCAGCATAGCTGTTCTCTCAAAAAACAACGGCTCCG
>CACZOT010000209.1 GCA_902782795.1 uncultured Eubacteriales bacterium
GCCGGAGCCCGGAGGCGGATATCGCCCTCGCCGCGGAGCATACCTGCGCGCGCTTCGCGCAGAAGCTGCCCCTGGAAATGGAGGATATCGCGCCGCTGGCGCTCTTCGCCCTGCGCCTGATCGAAACGAAAAAGCCGGATGTGCGGCACATCGTCGTAGACGAGGCGCAGGACCTCTCGCCGCTGGAATTCTACGCCCTGCGCAGGATCATGCCGACCGCGACCATGACCATCGTGGGCGATCTCCAGCAGGGCGTGAGCTCCTGGCGCGGCCTCAACGCCTGGGAGGAGATCACCGAAGGCGTGTTCGGCGGGAACGTCACGCGCCATGAGCTCGTCACCAGCTACCGCAGCACCGTGGAGATCATGGAGCTAGCGGCCCGCGTGGCGAAGAACCGGCCCGTGCCCGGGCTCTCCGGGGCCAGGCCCGTCCTGCGCCACGGCGAGGAGCCGACGATCGTCTCCTGCGGAACGGACGCGGAGCGCTGTACGCGCATCGCCGAGACCATCGCCGCCTGGCGGGAGGCGGGGTTCTCCTCCATCGCCGTGATCAGCCGCTCCCAGGCGGAGCTCAGGGCCCTGGAAAAGCACCTGCCCGCCTCGCTCGGGGCGCGTCTGCTCGACCCGGACAGCCCCACCTACGAGGGCGGTGTGCTTCTGGCGCACGCCTCGGCCGTCAAGGGCCTGGAGTTCGACGGGGTGATCGTCTCCGACGCCTCCGCCGCAGCCTATCCCGCGCGGGATCTGGACGCCCGGCTCCTGTACGTCTGCCTGACGCGCGCTCTGCACAGGCTCGCCGTGTTCCACATCGGCGCCGCTTCACCTCTGCTTCAGGCGTAGCGCGTTGCCTTTTGTCCGGCGAGCGGCTATAATAAAGGAGAATATTCGGCAAAGGAGGCGCGCGCCATGCGGCCCAAGCCCGGGATCTACCGGCATTTCAAGGGGAATCTCTACCGGCTCGTCGCCATCGCCCGCCATTCGGAAACGCTCGAGGAGATGGCCGTCTACCAGGCCCTCTACGGAGATCGCGGCTTCTGGGTGCGGCCTGCGTCGATGTGGTCGGAAACGGTCCTCCAGGACGGGCGGCCCGTACCGCGCTTTGCCTGGATCGCCGAAAAGGAAGAGGATGTGGAGAAATGAACGTGAGAAGCGGTATCTGCGTGCTGGGCAGCCTGAACATGGACCTGGTCTGCCAGCTGGATTCCTTCCATAAGCCGGGCGAGACGGTCACCGCCCGCGCCTTTCATACCTATACCGGCGGCAAGGGCGGCAACCAAGCCGTCGCCGCTGCCAAGCTCGGCCAGAAGGTGACGATGGTGGGCTGTGTGGGCGGCGACGCCTACGGCGCGGAGTACAAAAAGGTCCTTGAGGACCTCGGCGTGAACACACAGTACCTCTCCGTGCTGCCGGAGGAACCCACCGGCGTCGCCCTCATTGAGGTGGACAAAGAAGGCGAGAACCGCATCGTGGTCGTGCCCGGCGCGAACGCCCGCGTGGACGAGGCGCGCGCGCTCGAGGCGCACCTGGCCTTCATGCACTGCGGCGCGCTGCTCCTGCAGATGGAGACGCCCGTGGAGAGCGCCATCGCCGCGGCGGAGATCGCCCATTTCGCGGGAGCGACGGTCATCCTCGACCCCGCGCCCGCGCAGCCCATCCCGGAGCGGCTGCTCGCCGCCTGCGATTACGTCACCCCCAACGAGACGGAGCTGGCCGTCCTCACCGGCATGGATACCTCCACCGCGGAGGCTGCCCTGCCCGCCTGCCGAAAGCTCATCGAGATGGGCGCGAAGGCGGTCATCAACAAGCGCGGCGAAGAAGGCGCGCTGCTGGTGACGCCCACAGGCCAGAACCTCTTCTTCGGGCGGCGCGTGCTTGCGGTGGACACCACCGCTGCGGGCGACACCTTCAACGCCGCCTTCGCCACGGGCCTGATGATGGGCATGGACGAGCATGACGCCATCTGCTTCGCCAACGGCGCGGCGGCCGTTTCCGTCACGGGCGAAGGCGCGCAGTCGGCCATGCCGACCCTGGGCGAGGCCATCGCCTTTGTGGAATAAATAGCCCCGGCTCGCGATGAATAAACGGACCGCGCGCTTCCCAGGCCTGGAAGCGCGCGGCCCATCTTTTTGCATTTCAGGGATGTTGCAGACGGCGTCTCTCAGCGCGCCGCGTCTTCCCGCCGCCAATCCCGAGCGGCCTGGATATCCCGCGCGACCTGGGCGGCCAGCTCCTCGCCCGAGGCGAAGGGACGCTCCGGGCGCAGGTACTGGAGGTACGTCACGCGCACCTCGCGGCCATAGAGATCCGGCCGGCCCTCGAGGATATGCACCTCCAGGGTCGGCGCGCCTTCCGGGAAGGTCGGGTGCATGCCCTGGTTGAGCACGGAGCGGTAGCACGCGCCGTCGTCCAGGGTCTCGAGCTCGGCCACGTACACGCCGTTGGCCGGGGCGTCCTCGCCCTCCGGAAAGGGCAGGTTCGCCGTGGGGAACCCCAGCCCCTCGCCGATGTGCTTTCCATGCAGGACCGTGCCCGTCACCGTGCAGATCGCCATACCCTCATCCCTTCCTTTTTCCAGCGGCAACAGGATAGCCCAAGCGGCGGCGTTTGTCAACAGGCTGCAAAAACCTCTTCCAGGGAAAAAGCGTCTGCGCCGCGCACTTGTTTTCTACACATTCGGGCGGTATAATATAAGATAGTGTATTATCGAATCTTTCCTGGAGGAACAAACGCTTTGGATATCCGCACGAATGAAAACTCCCTTTCTCCCCTGCCGCTGATGCCCCTGCGCGGGCTGCTCGCCTATCCGGACATGCTGGTGCATTTCGACGTGGGGCGCGACCGCTCCATCGCCGCCGTGGACAAGGCTGTGGAGGGCGACAGCCGCCTCTTCGCCGTGGCTCAGCGCGACCCGTCCGTGGAATTCCCCGGCCTGGACGATCTGTACACCGTCGGCACCGTGATCGTCGTCAAGCAGGTGCTCAAGCTGCCCGACGGCGTCCTGCGCGTGCTCGCCCTGGGCGAAAAACGCGCCATCCTTCTCGATATCGACGAAAACGGCCCCGTCCCCTACGCCGATTACCGCCTCATGCCCGAAAAGGCCCGGGGCGAGGATATCGAGCTGGCCACCATGATGCGCATGGCCCGGCAGGCCTTCGCCTCCTTCGCCGCTACCCGCGCGGATTTCCCGCCGGAGCTGCTCGAATCCGTCGAGGAGGAGCAGAACCCCTCCGCCCTGCCGGATCTCATCGCCGCCAATACCTTCCACGAGCTCGCCGACAAGCAGAAGATCCTCGAGTGCCGCTCGCTGAAGCTGCGCTATAAGCTGCTGCTGCAGATCCTCGAGCGCGAGGAGCGCATGCTGGTGGTGGAAAAGCGCATCCAGGCCATGGTGCGCGACAGCATGGAGAAAAACCAGAAGCAGTATTACCTGCGCGAACAGCTGCGCGCCATCCGCACAGAGCTGGGCGAGGACGAGGAAAGCGCCACGGGCCAGCTGCGCGAAAAGCTGGAGAAATCCGCCATGACGGGCGAGGCCCGTACCATGGCCGAGCGCGAGCTGAACCGCATGGAGCACATGGCTCCCGGCACGCCGGAGATCTCCGTGAGCCGCAGCTATGTGGAATTCCTGCTCGATCTGCCCTGGGGCGCGCCCCAGGAGAAGCCCTTCCGCGTGGACAGGGCCAAGAAGATCCTCGAGCGCGACCATTACGGCCTGGAAAAGGTCAAGGAGCGCGTGCTGGAGTATCTGGCCGTGCGCTCGCTCAAGCCGGATATGAAGACGCCCATCCTCTGTCTTGTGGGCGCGCCCGGCGTGGGCAAGACGAGCATCGCCCATTCCATCGCCGAGGCCTTGGGCCGCAAGTTCGCGCGCATGTCCCTGGGCGGCCTGCACGACGAGGCGGAGATCCGCGGCCACCGGCGCACGTATATCGGGGCCATGCCCGGGCGCATCCTCTCTCTGGTGCGGCAGACCGGCGTGACGGACCCCGTCCTTCTTCTCGACGAGATCGACAAGCTCACCAGCGATATGCGCGGCGACCCGGCCAGCGCGCTGCTCGAGGCGCTCGATCCGGAGCAGAACTCCACCTTCTCCGACCACTACGTCGAAGCGCCTTACGATCTCTCCCACGTGCTCTTCATCACCACCGCCAACACTTCGGACACCATCCCCGCGCCGCTTCTGGACCGCATGGAGCTGATCGAGGTGCCCAGCTACACCCTGGAGGAGAAGGTCCAGATCGCCAAGCGCCATCTCTGGCCACGCCAGCTCAAGAACCACGCCCTCACCAAGGCCCAGGTGCGCATCAGCGAGGCCATGCTCCGCGAGGTCATCGAGGGGTACACGGCCGAGGCCGGCGTGCGCACGCTCGAACGCCAGCTCGGGGCGATCCTGCGCAAGACTGCCGTGCGCCTTCTCGAGACTCCGGAGGAGGAGCGCAAGTGCGTGACCGTCACCTCCGCGCTTCTGGAGGAATACCTTGGCGCTCCGACGTACATCACCCCCGCCGCGGGCAAAGCCCCGGAGACGGGCGTTGTCAACGGCCTGGCCTGGACGAGCGTGGGCGGCAAAACCCTCTCGGTGGAGGCGACCGTCATGCCCGGCAGCGGCGCGCTGGAGCTCACTGGCCAGCTGGGCGACGTGATGAAGGAATCCGCCCGCGCCGCCTACAGCTACATCCGCAGTCGTTCGGACGTCTACTCCATCGCCGCAGATTTCCACACCCGCAACGACGTCCACGTCCATGTGCCCGAGGGCGCGGTCCCCAAGGACGGCCCCAGCGCGGGCGTGGCCCTCACCTGCGCCATGCTTTCCGCCATCACAGGCAAGCCCGCCCGGCAGGATGTGGCCATGACAGGCGAGATCACCCTGCGCGGCAAGGTGCTGCCCATTGGCGGCGTCAAGGAAAAGCTGCTGGCCGCCTACCGCATGGGCATGACCACTGTGCTCCTCCCCGAGGACAACAAAAAGGACCTGCGCGAGATCCCCGAGGAGATCCGCAAAAAGCTCGATGTGCGCACCATCACCGGCGTCGACCAGGCCATCCGCATCGTACTGGGAGGAAACGGACAATGAGGATCACCAGCGCGCGCTTCGTCACCTCGCTTGACGCCTTCAAGTCCTTTCCCGGCCGCGGCCTGCCGGAGATCGCCCTGGTTGGCAAGAGCAACGTGGGCAAATCCTCGCTGATCAACCGCCTGACCAACAACTCCAAGCTCGCCAAGACTTCCGCCGAGCCCGGCAAGACGCGCCTGATCAACCTCTATCGCATCAACGACGCCTTCTTCCTCACCGATCTGCCCGGCTACGGCTTCGCCCGCGCCCCCAAGGAGGAAAAGGCGCGCTGGGCCCGCATGATCGAGGGGTATCTCTCCGGAAGCGATACCCTGCGCCATGCCTTCCTCCTGGTGGATATCCGGCACGATCCTTCCGACGACGACCGCATGATGGCCGATTACCTGCGCCATTATTCCATCCCCTTCACGGTTGTCGCCACCAAGGCGGATAAGATCTCCGGCGCCAAGCGCGGCGCGGCCCTCATGTCCGTGGGCCGGGGCACCGGCGCCCAGCCCTGGGACGTGCTGCCCTTCTCCTCCCTGAACGGCTTCGGCGGAGACAAGCTCCTTTCCCGCATCCAGGCGGTGCTCTCCCCGGCGGAGGAGTAGCCCCCGCGCCCTGCGGGGAAAACAACAAACGAAATAGCAAAGCAGTCCTGATCGAAAGGACTGCTTTGCTTGTATGGAGGCCGGAGATCTGCTTTCCGGGGGCTGGTCGCTCCCGTTCAGCCCAGCGCGAAGAAGGTTCGGAAAATCTTGCGCACCGCGGGCTGGATGAAGAACACCTGCGTGAACCAGGCAAAGGGGAAATTGAAGCACA
>CACZOT010000210.1 GCA_902782795.1 uncultured Eubacteriales bacterium
CTCATCCAGGACAGCGAGGCCCTCAAGGCCGAGCGCAACAAGAAGAGCAAGGAGATCCCCATGCTCAAAAAGCAGGGGCAGGATACCACCGCCCTCCTGGCCGAGCTCAAGGAGATGGCCGATAAGGTCAAGGAATACGACGACGAGCAGGCCGCGCTGGAGGAGAAGATCCGCACGTTTGTGCTGGCCCTGCCGAACCTGCCCGCCGAGGACGTCGTCGCCGGCGGCAAGGAGAACAACGCCGTGGTGTCCGTCTTCGGCGAGAAGCCGGTCTTCCCCTTCGAGGCGCAGAACCACGTGGACCTGTGCACCAGCCTCGGCCTCATCGATTACGAGCGCGGCGTGAAGATGGGCGGCAACGGCTACTGGCTGTACACCGGCGTCGGCGCGCAGCTGGAGTGGGCCCTGCTCAACTACTTCATCACCACCCATCTCGCCGACGGCTACCAGTTCATGCTGCCGCCGCACATCCTCACCTACGAGTGCGGCCTCACCGCCGGCCAGTTCCCCAAGTTCGAAGAGGACGTCTTCCGCCTCACGGAAGAGGGCTTCCACTTCCTCCTGCCCACCGCCGAAACGGCGCTCATCAACCTCTACCGCGGCGAGATCCTCAACGAGGAAGACCTCCCCAAGAAGCTCTTCGCCTACACCCCCTGCTACCGCCGCGAGGCGGGCACCTATCGCGCCAGCGAGCGCGGCATGGTGCGCGGCCACCAGTTCAACAAGGTGGAGATGTTCGGCTACACCCGCCCCGAGGATTCCGACGCCATGCTCAAGGAGCTGATCGGCAAAGCCTGCAAACTCGTCGAGGGCCTCGGCCTGCACTACCGCCTCTCCAAGCTCGCCGCGGGCGATTGCTCCGCCTCCATGGCCACCACCTACGATATCGAGCTGTGGATCCCCAGCATGAACGAGTACAAAGAGTGCTCCTCCGTCTCCAACGCCCGGGACTATCAGGCCCGGCGCGGGCAGATCCGCTTCCGCCGTAAGGAGACCCGGAAGATCGAGTACGTGCACACCCTCAACGGCTCCGGCCTCGCCACCAGCCGCCTCATTCCCGCCATCGTCGAGCAGTTCCAGCAGCCCGACGGCAGCGTCGTCATCCCGGAGGCCCTGCGCCCCTGGATGGGCGGTATGGAGCGCATCAAGCCCGTCAAGTAAGGGAGGCGCTCTTCCGGGGGACGCCAGGAGGCTCCGCCTCCCGGACCTCCGGCAGGGGGAATGATTCCCCCTGGACCCCTCAATTAGGGGGAAACAATATAATAATGGGCTCCAGTATCCTTTTGCAAGGGTATTGGAACCCGTTTCTTTATAGAACTGCTATGCCTGTGTTTTACAAAAATCCCCAAATATGGGATTCTTAAGAGGCCTTGGGCCCTTAAGCGGGGCGCGGGGCGGAGCCCCGCCGTGACCCCTAATGAAGCTGCGCCCGCGCAGGCGTCTAGTGCACGCGGATCTCGCCATACCAGAGGCCGCGGGCGGGGTCGTCTCCGGCGGGCTCGAACCCGGCGAGCTCGCAGAGGCGGCCTGCGGCGAGGTTCTCATGGCGGTAGCTGGCGCGGATGAGGCGGCACTCAGGCGTCTCGCGGAGCTTGCGGACGACGGCCTCGAGGGTATCCCGCCCGAAGCCGTTGCGCTGGAAGCGGGAATCGATCATGAGGCGGGAGACGGCGGCCACGCCGCTGACCGCGTCCAGGCGGTACATGACGAATCCCACCATGGAGCCCGCGGCGTAGACGGCGAAGGGGGCGTTGGCGCGGTCGGCGAAGGCCTCGGACAGGGAGTAACTGTTCTCGGGCACGAGGCCGGCCTGGTCGCCGGAGACGCGCAGGGCGAGGCATTCGGCGAGGTTGTCCATGTCGATCTGGCGCAGCTCCACGCGGGAAGCGCCGGCGGCGTCGGCGTCGCGCAGGAGCTTGCGCTGGATCTTGCCGGAGACCGTCTTGGGCAGCTCGTCCACAAATTCGATGATGCGGGGATATTTGTACGGCGCGGTGATGCGCTTGACGTGGTTCTGCAGCTCCTTGACCAGCGCGGGGCCGGGCTCGTACCCCTTCGCGAGGATGACGGTGGCCTTGACCACCTGGCCGCGGTCCGGATCCGGCACGCCGGTGATGGCGCACTCGACCACCGCGGGGTGGCTGATCAGGGCGCTCTCCACCTCGAACGGGCCGATGCGGTAGCCGGAGGACTTGATCACGTCGTCCGAGCGGCCGATGAACCAATAATAGCCCGCCTCGTCCCGCCAGGCCTTGTCACCCGTGTGGTAGAGGCCGTCGGCGAAGGCTTCCTCGGTGCGGGCCTCGTCGCGGTAGTAGCCGCAGAAGATGCCCGCCGGACGCCCGCGGGAGATGTCCACGCAGATCTCGCCTTCCTCGCCGGGCTCGGCCTCCAGGCCGCTGTCGGCGATGAGGCGGATCTTCACATGCGGCGAGGGCATGCCCACCGAACCGGGCCGCGGCTCCATCCACTTGGGGGTGAGCAGCAGCGGCACGCTCTCCGTCTGTCCGAAGCCCTCGTGGATCTCCACGCCCGTGTGCGCCTTGAACTGGCGGAAGACCTCCGGGTTGAGCGGCTCGCCCGCGGCGGTGGCCCAGCGCAGGGCGGAGAGGTCGTATTTGTCCATGTCCTCCTTGATGATGTAGCGGTAGATCGTGGGCGGCGCGCAGAAGCTGGTGACGCGGTACTGCGCCATGACTTCGAGCAGATCCGCCGCATGGAAACGGTCGAAATCGTACACGAACTGCGTCGCGCCCGCCGTCCACTGGCCGTAGAACTTGCCCCAGCCACACTTCGCCCAGCCGGTATCGGCGGTGGTGAGGTGGATGGAGGTGTCGTCCAGGTTGTGCCAGAAAGCGCCGGTGATGGTGTGGCCCAGGGGGTAGAGGAAATCATGCGCTACCATCTTTGGCATGCCGGTGGTGCCGGAGGTGAAGTACATGAGCATGATATCGCCGTTCTCGTTGGGATAGCCCTCCTGGGGGAAGACGTCCGGCGCGGCTTCGAGGAGGGCGTCGAAATCGTCAAAACCAGGGTTGGCGCCGTCCGTGCAGGCCGCGCCCATGCAGGAGGGTGCCTGGGCGATGGCCTCGGCCGTGTGGCGCAGGACTTCCTCCTCGCCCACGACCACGGCGTACTTCACCGTGGCCGCGTTGAGGCGGTAGACGATATCCTTGGCCATGAGCTGCGCCGTGGCGGGGATCTGAATCGCGCCGATGCGCATCAGCCCCAGGGCGATCACCCAGTACTGCCAGCGCCGCTTGAGCATCAGGAGCACCGGATCGCCCTTGCGGATCCCCTTCTGCCAGAGCACGTTCGCCGCCTTCCGGGAATAGCGCGCGAGGTCGGCGAAGGTGAGGATCTTCTCCCTGCGGTCGTTACCCACCCAGATCATGGCGCGCTGCTCCGGAGCGAGGTTCGCATATTCATCGATGATATCGATGGCATAGTTGAACTTTTCCGGGATGCGCAGGGAATAATTGGCGTAGAAATCCTCCAGGGAGACATAGTCTTCCTTAGTATAGCGGCCCAGCAGGCGCATATGGCGTTCTCCTCCTCAATGTGTGTCTGCGATACGGGGATGGGCTCCGCGCGCTCTCACGAGCGCCGCCCCTGCAGAGGGGGCTGCGCCCCCTCTGCACTCCCCCTGTGAGTATGATCGTGCGCCAAGTATCCGCTCGTCCTGCGGACGCGCGGATACTTGGCCGCCCTGGCGCGAGAGGGCCTCGCCCCACGGCTCGGCCCTCTCGCGCTCCACGCCCGCGCTTGAGGCGATAGCGTCAAGCACAGGTCGGAGCCCGCGAGACCGATTCTCCACGGCTTTCCTGCGTTCCCCCTTTGGCCGCGCGCTTTCCGCGGCGCAAGGGGCCGGCGCTCCCCAGGAGGCGCGTCGAGGCGGGTGGTCCTGAAGGGACCGTCCGCCGAGGTGCGCCCGGCCCAACCGGCTTCACGGTTTCCTCTGACGCTGCGGCGGGAGCTCTGCGGGCGCGGTCGCGAGGGGTGGCTCCCGCAGGAGCCGTCCCGAGCGGTCGCGTCCGCCCGGTCCGAAGCCGCCCGCGCGCCGGAGGCGCGGGCGGCTTCGGACCCGTTCCCGTCGCGGGAGGACCGCCCAAGGCAGATGGGGTGCAGGGGCACGGCCGGCGGCCGCAGGCCGCCGGCGCCCCTGCCCGGCGTATTTCCGCTCGTCGGATCAAGGAATGACGATGGCGAGGAATTTGCACTCCTTATCGCCCACGGCTTGCATGGCGTGCGGGTGGATGGAATCGTAATAGGCGCAGTCGCCCGGATAGAGCTCGGTCTCCTGGCCGCCCACGCGCAGCCGCAGCACACCCTCGAGCACGTAATCGAACTCGTGGCCGGAGTGGCTGTTGGTCTCCATATCGCGGTTGGCGTCCGGCGCGACGGTCACAAACAGCGGCTCGACGCGGCGATGGTTGAAGTTGAAGGCGAGGTTCTTATAGACGTAATGTTTGGCGCGCTCGATCTCCACGCCCATATTGCGGCGGGTCACGGCGCAGGTGGACAGTTTCGGCGCCTCTCCGGTGAGGATGGTCGTGGTGTCGATATTATAAAACGCGGAGAGTTTGAGCAGCAGGCTGATGGGGATATCCGCCTCGCCCGCCTCGTAGGAACGGTATTCCTCCGGCGGGATCTCCACGCCGGCGGCGACCTCCTCTATCGAATAATCGCTGATCTCGCGCAATTCACGGATGCGCATGGCGATCTGCCTCTCCTGCATGGTCATAGTGCCTCGCCCGCCCTTCTCAAAGATTTGGAAAAGTATAAACCCGGCCCGCAATTCTATGCAAGCGAAATTATGTAATCTTTCCAGCCCGATTTTGCGGTCCTTCTCCTTCTGTGCCGGGGCCGCCGCGCATAGGCTCCCAGAGGGCGCCATGCGCGCCCGCGAGAGGAGGCTGCTCAATGGTGCGAAACGATTACCGGCGCGCGCTGATCCTGCTGCGCGCCCTGCACAGCGGATATCAGGGACACGTGCGCCTGGAGAGGCGCCAGGCGATGGGCAATATGCAATTCACCGTCAGCGGGCCCGGCGTCCGGGAGGACGACCTGCGGGCGGTCCTCGCCGCTCGCCTGGAAGGCGGCTGGAAGGCCGTCCGCCTGGGACGGCTGCAGCGCGGCACGGAAAGGCAGGCGGGCCTGCACTGGGCGTTCGACCCGCGCGGCATTGAGGGGCTGCCCCTGGAGCGCTACCAGATCGCCGCCGTGATACGGGAGAGCGCGGCCGGGTGCGAGCTAATGCTCTTCGGCTTCCTGCACGGGAGCGTCTCCCTGCGGCCGGGCGAGCTTGAGGAAGCGTTGTGCGGCAATGCCTGCGCCTATCCGGAGACGCCCACCTCGCCATCCGACGGCGACGCGCCGCCCGCCGGTTCTGTCCCTTCCGCTCCCTCCAGTGGCGCGCCGTCTCCTGAACCGCCATCCCCAGACGAACCGCCGACCGACCCATCCAATGAAGGCGCGCGGTCCGTATCCCCGCCGCCGGAAGAAGCAGCCGCGCCTGTTCCTCCGGTTCCAGAAGCCGCGCCCTCGCCTGCGGAAGAAGAGGCGGACATCCCTGTCCCGGCGAGGGAGGATCTTGCTACGTGTGCCTCCGCTCAGCCGACGAGCGTTCCCCTTTCTTCAGCGGATGAGAGTTCCCTGGAGATCGCCGCCCCTGCCGCCGAACCGGTCCCGTTTTTCGGCGGCGAGGACCTCCTCCTGGACCTCCCGTCTTCGGGCGGAGCGACGGATGCGCCTTCCGCTCAGGAGGATCACGTCATGGACACCGCCGCGTCCTCCGCGCACGCTGATCGTTCCGGACCGGATCCCGCCGACGTGTTTATGGACGCGCCGGCCGTTCCGGCAGACGCCCCCGCTCCCAATGCCATGGCGCTCCTCGGTCTCGACCCCCGCCGGCCCTGGCCGGAGTCCGTCGAGCCGCTGCGAGCCCTGTTTGCCTCTGCCGAGCCGTTCGTCCCCTTCGCTGAGGACGGCTACGTGTTCGTGCGCGCCCATCACTCGGACGACTGCCCGGAGTGCGCGGTTGGCGTCCGAGCCGAAAACGGCGCGCCGGTCTCCATCGCCTACGCCGTCCCGGCTGGCAGCGAGACGGTGCCGCCCGCTGGTCTCGAAGGCTACGCGCGGCGCGGCGGCTGGTGGGTGGTCTTTGCGGATCCCGCTGATGGCTCCTTCCAGGATCCGCCCACCTGAACCGGGATCGGCGCGCTTCGCGCGCCGATCCCGGGCAGAGGGGAGCTCCCCTCTGCACTTCCCCGTATCCTTCCGCCGCCTCGCAGTAGACCGCCTTCTCCCGCGGCCATCCTGCCTCACCCGGCGCCGCATCCCGAAAGAGTGTCGAAGGCTCCGGTCTCGCGGGCTCCGGCCTGGGCTTGACGCTATCGCCCCAAGCGCGGGCGTGGAGCGCGAGAGGGCCGAGCCGTGAGGCGAGGCCCTCTCGCGCCAGGGCGGCCAAGTATCCGCGCGTCCGCAGGACGCGCGGATACTTGGCGCACGCTCATACTCAAAGGGGGGAGTGCAGA
>CACZOT010000211.1 GCA_902782795.1 uncultured Eubacteriales bacterium
GCCAGCTACCTGCTCTATTCCAGCCGCGATACGCTGGACGCCGCCCACGTGGCGGTCATCTCCCCCACCACCGCGTTTATCGATTATATCTCCGAGGTCCTGCCGGATCTGGGTGAGGAGAACATCCGCGCCATGACCATGTACTCCGTGCTGCGCGGCGCTCTGCGCTGCTCCGTGGAGCTCCCGCAGGACCAGAACGAGACCGCCCTCACCGCGGACATCAACCCCCTGCGCGCTGATTCCATCGCCAAAAAGGGCGGCGCGGAGATCTGCCGCGCCCTGGAAGACTTCGCCGAGCGCTGGAAGAGCGAGGGGCCGGAGTTTGCCGATCTCGTCCTCGAGGGGCGCGCGCTCGTCTCCCAGGGCGATCTTCAAGAAATGTACCGGCGCGAGTTCGGCATGCTCAGCCCGGCGCTGCGCCTGGTGCGCATCCAGGCCGTGCTGGAGAGCCGCGCCCGCGAGGCCGAGCGCGCCCTGAAGGAGCGCTTCGAACAGGTCTACGCCGGGCGTTACCGCGGCAAGGAGCTGCGCACCGCCGTGCGGCTGGCCGTTTCCCAGCGCATGAAACCCGTGCGCGACCAGATCCACGAGCTGTGCTCGGTCGAGCCGCTCGATCTCTACGCCCAGGCTCTGGAGCCCTTCGACGCGGACCTCGCCCTCGCCGCGCGGCAGATCATCTCCCGCCGCTTCCTCTGGTGGGAGGACGCGCCCGGGGCCGCCTGGCTCCTGTGCGCGCTGGGGTTCATCCAGCCGGACACCTCCGTGCGCCTGCTCATCATCGACGAGGCCCAGGATTACCCGGAGATCGCCCTGCGCGCCCTGCACCTCCTCTTCCCGCGCGCACAGGCGACCATCCTCGGCGACCCGGACCAGCGCACCTGCCCGCATCTCCCTCCCTGTGATCCCAAAGCCTGGGGCGCGGCGTTCGGCCGCCCGGAAGCGCCGACGCAGACGCTCTCCCACTGCTACCGTTCCAGCCTGCCCATCGCCCGGCTGCTCAACGCGCTCCTGCCCGACGGGACGCGCCTGCAGCCCTTCGGGCGCGAAGGCGCGAAGCCGCAGGTCGGCCCCTATTCCCCGGAGGCGCTGCTCCAGCGGCTCGCCGCCTGGGAGGAAGCGGGGCTGCGCTCCGTGGCGGTGGTAACGCGCTCCATGGCCGAGGCCAAGGCCCTGCGCGCCCTGCTGCCCAAGGCGGCGCTGCTCACCGGCGAGGAGGACATGATGCCCGAGGAGGGCGGCGTGGTCCTCGCCAGCTACCATCTTCTCAAGGGCCTGGAGTTCGACGCCGTGGCCGTGATCTGGCCCGACGTGCGCGTGGACGACGGCGAGCGCCGCCGCCTCTACGCCGCCTGCTCCCGCGCCTTGCACGACGTGAGCCTCCTCGCGGGCGAGGCGACCCTCCGGCAGCTCGCGATCGTCACATGAACGCGTGGGATATCGCCGTCATCGGCGGCGGCGCGTCCGGCCTGATGGCCGCTATCGCCGCGAAAAAGGAAGCGCCCGGCCTGCGCGTGGCCATCCTCGAGCGCGGCGAGCGCTGCGGCCGCAAGCTCCTCTCCACCGGCAACGGGCGCTGCAACCTCACGAACCTGCGCGCCGCCGAGGGGGGCTATCACGGCGGGGCGGACCTCGCCCTGAGCGTGATCCGCCGCTTCCCTCCCGAGGCGGTCCTCGGGGAATTCGCCCGCCTCGGCCTGCGGACGGAGGTCGAGGACGAGAGGCGGGTCTACCCCCTCTGCGGTCAGGCCGCGGCGGTGCTGGACGTCCTGCGCCTGGCCTGCCTGGAGGCGGGCGTGGAGGAGATCTGCTCCTTCGACGTGGTCAAACTCGTCCCGCGCGGGGAGGGCTTCGCCATCTCGGCGCGCGACGGGAGGACTCTGACGGCGCGCCGTGCGATCGTCTGCGCCGGGGGCATGGCCGCGCCGAAAATCGGCGGCACGGACGCGGGCTGCGCGCTGCTTGGTTCGCTCGGGCACGCCCTTGTGCCCCGCAGGCCCGCTCTTACCCAGATCGAGACGGATCCGATGGCCGTGCGCGCCCTTAAGGGCCTGCGGTTTTCCGGCGGCGCGGCTCTGATCGTCGACGGGCGGCCCGTCCGCGAGGAGCGCGGCGAGATCCTCTTCAGCGACGCCGGGCTCTCCGGCATCGCCGTCATGCAGCTCTCCCGCGAGGCGGGCGACGCACTGCGCCGCGGGCGGCGCGTCGAGGTCTCTCTGCGGCTCCTGCCGGACGGCGGTTCCCTCCTGGGCGATCTGCGGGCCAGGCGAGACCGCTTCGCCCAGCGCGAGGCAGCGGAATTCCTCACCGGGCTCGTCGCCAAGCGCATCGGCCAGCAGCTGTGCAAGGCCGCGGGGATCGCGCCCCTCTCCCGCGCCTGCGGGACGATCAGCGAAGAGGAGCTAAGACAGCTTTCCGCCCTCCTTTGCGATTGGCGGCTGCAAGTGCGCGGCGTGCGCGGCTTCGACGGAGCCCAGGTGACCGCGGGCGGCGCGGACACGCGCGGCTTCTCCCCGGAAACGCTGGAATCAAAGACGGCGCGCGGGCTGTACGCCGCCGGGGAGGTCCTCGACGTGGACGGCGACTGCGGAGGCTATAACCTTCAGTGGGCCTGGGCGAGCGGCATGCTCGCCGGGCACAGCGCCGCCGCCTCTCTGCGCGCGCGATAGCCCCGGAGACACGCCGGGCAGTGGCGCTGCCGCCCCCGCCCCTTGTTGGGCCTCGGTCCGAGCAGGCGGTCCTCTGCTCCTTCGTTGCGCCTCAACCGTCCCCGCAAAGGAGGTTCCCCGCATGCGGACCGAACGCCTGGAGATTGGCGGCGTCCCCGCGATCGTCTGGGGCGAAAGCACCCCGCGCGCCTATCTCTACGTCCACGGGAAGATGTCCTGCAAGGAGAGCGCGCGCGTCCTCGCCGAGATCGCTGCCGCGAAGGGTTTCCAGACCGTCGGCTTCGATCTGCCCGAGCACGGCGAGCGTGCCGGACGCCCGCCCCGCTGCGACGTCTGGAACGGCATGGCCGACCTGCTCGCCGTCGCCGACTGGACCCTGACGCACTGGCGGGAGGTCTCCCTCTGCGCCTGCAGCCTCGGCGCGTATTTTGCCCTGCAGTCCTGCGCCGCGCTCCCCCTGCGCCGCGCCCTGTTCGTCTCGCCGATCGTCGATATGGAGTGGCTTGTTCGGCAGATGATGCTCTGGACCGGCGTCACACCCGAGCGGCTCGAGCGGGAGGGCGAGATCCCCACGCCGATCGACCCGCTGCGCTGGGACTACTACCAGTACATCCTCGCGCACCCTGTGGAGCGCTGGCCCATCCCTGCGGCCATCCTCTGCGGCGGACGCGACGAGCTGCAGCCTGCGTCTTCGCTGCGAAGCTTCGCCGAACGCTTCGGCTGTGCGCTGACCATCGCAGAGAACAGCCGCCACGCCTTTATGGGTCCCGGCGACGAGGAAATCACGCGCCGCTGGCTGACGCTTTCCATCTGACACGCCCCCTACCTCCCGGACGCCATGTCCGGATCCGCAGGGGTGAAACGACGCCCGCAGAGCGGACCCGACTTTCCGACAGGACCGCCGGAGCTGGGGTCTCGCGGGCCCGGGACTGGTCGACTCCCGCAAACACCCCGCGCGCGGGCTGCCCCCGGGGCGGCGCTCCCGCCGCACGGCTTCAGCCGTGCGGCGGGAGCGCGCAAAACCACGCCCAACGATGATCCAGGAGGAATCCATGAGCGAAAACACGCGTCTATACCGCATATCGAACATCAAAGCGCCGCTGGACACCGGCAAGGCCGACTTGCGCCGCGTCGCCGCGCGCGCCCTGCACGTGCGCGAGGGCGATCTCGTCGCAGCGGATCTCTTCCGTCGGGCCGTGGACGCTCGCGACAAGGGCGACGTCCACCTGGTGCTTTCCATTGACGTGGAAACCTCCCTGCGTCTGCACGCCCCCCGCGGCCTTCAGCTTACGGAGCTCCCGCGGCCCCAGGCGGTCCCCCTTCCCCGGCCGCGCGCTCTCTCGCACCGGCCTCTGGTGGTAGGGCTGGGCCCGGCTGGGCTTTTCGCCGGTCTGACCCTCGCGCGTCTGGGGCTGCGGCCCCTCATCATCGAGCGCGGCCGCGACGTCGACCGCCGCGCCCGGGACATCGCCGCGTTCCACGCGGGCGGTCCGCTCGATCCCACCTCGAACGTCCAGTTCGGAGAAGGCGGCGCGGGCGCGTTCTCGGACGGCAAGCTCAACACCGGCATTTCCGATCCGCGCTGCCGCCAGGTGCTGCGGGATTTCGTGGAGGCCGGCGCGCCGGAGGAGATCCTCTGGGACGCCAAGCCCCACATCGGCACAGACCGCCTGCCCGGCGTCGTCCGGGGCATTCGTGAGAAGATCCGCCTGCTCGGGGGCGACGTCCTCTACGAAACGCGGCTCAAGGATATCCGCGTCGAGGGCGGCCGCGTCGCCGGCGTTATTGTAGAGACGGCGGAGGGAGATCGCGAGATCGAGACGGAGGACGTCCTCCTCGCCATCGGCCACAGCGCGCGCGACACCTTCGAGATGCTCCTCGCCCGGGGCGTTCCCATGGAGCGCAAGGCCTTCTCCATCGGGGCGCGCATCGAGCAGAGCCAGGCCGCCATCGACCGCGCGCAGTACGGCCGCTTCGCCGGGCACAAGGGCCTCGGCGCCGCGGATTACAAGCTCTCCGCGCGCCTTCCGGACGGCCGCGGCGTCTACACGTTCTGCATGTGCCCGGGCGGCACGGTGGTCGCGGCGGCGTCCGAAGAGGGCGGCGTGTGCACCAACGGCATGAGCGTCTGGGCGCGCGACGGGGAAAACGCCAACGCCGCGCTCCTGGTGGGCGTGACGCCGGAGGATTTCGGCCCGGGCGATGTGCTCGCCGGGGTGCGCTTCCAGCGCCTCTGGGAGCGGGTCGCCTTCGATTACGGCGGCGGCGATTATCGCGCCCCCGCGCAGCTGGCGGGCGATTTCCTCCAGGGCGTGCCCTCCCGCGGCCCGGGCTCGGTCCTGCCGACCTACCGGCCCGCCGTCATCTGGGGAGATCTCGGCGAGGTCCTCCCGGAATTCGTCGTGCGCTCCATGCGGGAAGGGCTTGCGCGCATGGGCCGGCAGCTGCGGGGCTTCGCGGCCCCGGACGCCGTGCTCACGGGCGTGGAGACGCGCTCGTCCTCGCCGGTGCGCATCCTGCGCGGGCGGGATTTTGCCAGCAGCGTGGCCGGACTCTGGCCCTGCGGCGAAGGCGCGGGCTACGCGGGCGGCATCCTCTCCGCGGCGGTGGACGGCATCCGCTGCGCCGAGGCGCTCGCGGGCGTGGCGGACAAGGAGGCGACAAAATGACTCTGGCCGATTGGCTCTCCCTGCACCCGGAGACGGTGCTCCTCGGCGCGCTCATCGTCGCGCTGGCCGTGGCGCTCGTCCTGGGGGCCCGCTCCCGGCGGCGCTTCGAAAAGGCGATGCTGCGGCAGCAGCGCGCGTTGCAAAACCGCATCCAGGAGGGCGAGATGGCCCGCCAGGCCGCGCTGGATACGCTCTCCGGCGTCCTGACCGAGAGCGCCCGCCAAAGCGAGGAGCGCATCCGCGCCATGGGCGAAAGCCTGCAAGCCTCCGCCGCCCAGACGCAGCAGCTCAGCGCCGATCTGCGCGAGCGCTCGCTCCGCCAGGAGATGGCCCTGCAGAAGACGCTGGACGAAAGCCTTCAGCGCCTCCAGGCCTCCAACGAGGCGCGCCTGGACGGCATCCGTGCCGCCGTGGACGAGAAGCTCCAGACCACCCTGCAGCAGCGGCTGGGCGAATCCTTCAAGCAGGTCAGCGATCAGCTCGAGCGCGTGTACAAGGGCCTGGGCGAGATGCAGACCCTGGCCGGAAGCGTGGGCGATCTCAAGCGTGTGCTCACCAACGTCACCGTGCGCGGGGCCTGGGGCGAGGCGCGCCTGGAGGCGATCCTCCGGCAGAACCTCACGCCCGCGCAGTATTTGGCCAACACGAGCGTGGAACCCGGCGCCAGCGAGCGGGTGGAGTTCGCCATCCGCCTGCCCGGCGCGGCGGACGAGGGCGTGCTCCTGCCCGTGGATTCCAAATTCCCCCAGGCGGATTACGAACGGCTGACCGAGGCCGCCTCCCGCGGCGACGCGCAGGCCCTGGAGGCGGCGCGCGCGGCGCTGGGCAAGGCGCTGACGGTGGAAGCCCGGCGCATTGCCTCCAAGTACATCCGCCCGCCCTACACCACCGATTTCGCCATCCTCTTCCTGCCCACGGAGGGCCTCTTCGCCGAGGCGCTCGCCCTGCGCGGCCTCGCGGACGCGATCCAGCGAGAGCAGAGGGTCATCCTCGCCGGGCCCACCACCTTCACCGCCCTGGTCACGAGCCTGCAGATGGGCTTCCGCACTCACGCGGTGGAGAAGCGCACCGCCGAGGTCTGGCAGCTGCTGGGCCTGGTGCGCAAGGAGTTCCAGCAGTTCGGCGAATCTCTGGACCGCACGCGCCGCCGCCTCGAGCAGGCCTCGACCGAGCTGGACGGCGCCGCCAGCCGCACGCGCTCCATCAACCGGCGGCTGGCCGAGGTGGGCTCCCTGGACGCGCCGGAGGCGGAAAGCGGAGAAGACGACGTCTCTTGACAGGCGCGCGGCCTTTATGCTATATTGAGGTATCAACCTTGTCAGAAGCGGAGGGCGCGAAATGGCATTTGCATCGTTCCGACAGCAGCAAAGCCCCGTTTCGCGCGCCGTCGTCTCCTGAGAGGGCCGCGCCTTTTGGCGCGCGTTTTCCGGGTGCAAGCGGCGCGCAGGCGCCGCTTTTTTCGTGCTCCTGCGTCCCCTGCGGGGCCCGATCTCCGTTTTCCCGGAACCCGCGGCGTTTTCCCTGTCGGTTAAATCCCCATGCGGTGGGAAAAACGGCTGGACGCGCGGCCGAAAAGAATGTATACTGAATGTTGGTCCACACAGGACCGGAAGGAGCGTTCATCCCCATGGAAGAGAGAAAGCCTTCGAATTTCATTGAAGATTTCATCGAAGAGGATCTGGCCAGCGGCCGCTGCGTCGCCGTGAAGACCCGCTTCCCGCCCGAGCCGAACGGCTATCTCCACATCGGCCACGCGAAGGCGCTTTGCATCGATTTTTCCACCGCTCGCAAGTACGGCGGCACCTGCAACCTGCGCTTTGACGATACCAACCCCGCCAAGGAGGACACCGAGTTCGTCAACGGCATCATGGAGGATATCCGCTGGCTGGGCTACGATTGGGCCGAGCTCCACTACGCCTCCGATTTCTTCCCGCGCCTCTATGAGATCGCCTGCGATTTCATCCGCAAGGGCGTGGCTTACGTCGACGATCAGACCCCCGAGGAGATGCGCCTGAACCGCGGCACCCTCACCTCCCCCGGCAAGCCCTCGCCCTACCGCGACCGCTCCGTCGAGGAAAACCTCGATCTCTTCCGCCGCATGAAGGAGGGCGAGTTCCCGGACGGCAGCCGCGTGCTGCGCGCTAAGATCGATATGTCCTCGCCCAACGTCCTCATGCGCGATCCGACCATCTACCGCATCAAGCGCGCCCATCACCACCGCACCGGCGACGATTGGTGCATTTACCCCATGTACGATTTCCAGCACCCCCTGCAGGACGCCATCGAGGGCGTGTCCCACTCCCTGTGCTCTCTCGAATATGAGATCCATCGCCCCCTGTACGACTGGGTCGTGGAGCAGGCCGGGTTCGAGCACAGGCCGCGCCAGATCGAGTTCGCTCGCCTGAACATCACCCGCACGGTCATGTCCAAGCGCTACCTGCGCCGTCTGGTCGAGGAGGGCTACGTCTCCGGCTGGGACGATCCGCGCATGCCCACCCTCGTCGCCATGCGCCGCCGCGGCTACCCGCCGCAGGCCATTTCGGATTTCATCGCCCGCGTGGGCGTCGCCAAGGCGGATTCCACCGTGGACGGCGCGCTGCTCGAGCATTGCGTGCGCGAGTCCCTGGGTGATATCGCCCCGCGCGCCATGGCCGTGCTTGATCCCATCCCGGTCACCCTCTCCAACTGGGAGGAGGGCAAGATCGACACCCTCACCGTGGAGAACCACCCCGATCATCCGGAGATGGGCACGCGCGAGGTGCCCTTCGGCAAGCACCTCTACATCGAGCGCGAAGATTTCATGCTCGATCCGCCCAAGAAGTTCTTCCGCCTGGCCCCCGGCCGCGAGGTGCGCCTCAAGGGCGCGTACATCATCAAGTGCGAAGACGTCGTACTGGATGAGAACGGCAATGTGCGGGAGCTGATCTGCTCCGTCGATCTGGAGAGCCGCTCCGGATCCGCGGGCGCCGACCGCAAGGTCAAGGGCACGCTGCACTGGGTCGAGGCCGGCAGCGCCGTTCCCTTCGAGGCCCGCCTGTACGAGCCCATCCTCACCGACGAGGAGTCCCTCGAGGAGGAGCTCCCGGACGAGACCGGCGAAGTCGAGGAGACCGCCGCCCCCGCCAAGGATTTCATCGACCGCCTCAACCCCGATTCCCTGCGCGTCCTGCCCTGCGGCATGGCCGAGGCGTCCCTCGCCAATGCCTCGGTCGGCGATCGCTTCCAGTTCCTGCGGATGGGCTACTTCTGCAAGGATAAGGATTCCACCGCCGAGAAGGCCGTCTTCAACCGCATCGTGCCCCTCAAGGACACCTGGGCCAAGGAGGCCAAGAAGGGCTGAGCGAGGCTCCCTGTCGGGTGATCACCTGTATACAGCAAGCGCTGCCGGGTTCCGTTATCGAGCCCGGCAGCGCTTTTTCTTCCCTCTCGGGTCACATTTGTTATCGTCAGGAAAACTATCGGGCGCAAAAATGACGATTTCATGAATTCCATGCCGAATCCGCGCGCCGCGCATTGACGGGGATGCGGGCGTCTGGTATCATATTGCCATCGCAAAACTCGTTCTTCTCTCGTGTTATCGATACAAACATCCCCCAAGGAGGCCATCCCCCATGAAAAAGCTCTCCGCGCGGCTGCTGGCCGAGACCGTCTCCGCGCGCCGCAAAGAGAAGGGCCTGACGCAGGCCCAGCTCGCGGCGCTGACCGGCGTCAACCGCGCGCTCCTCTCCCGCCTGGAATCCCAGGCGTTCACACCATCGGTGGACCAGCTCGCGGCCTTGTCCGAGGTCCTCGGGTTCGACCCCGCGGCGGTCTTCGCGGAGGCGGACGCGCCCGCGCCTTCCCTGCCGGCCTTCCGCGTCGCCGTGGCGGGCATGGGTTACGTGGGCCTGTCGCTGGCGGTGCTGCTGGCCCAACATAACATCGTCACGGCGGTGGACGTCGTGCCCGAAAAGGTGGAGGCGCTCAACCGCTTCGTCTCCCCCATCCAGGACGAATACATCGAGCGCTACCTTGCCGAGGCCCAATCCGGCGCGCGCACGCTGCGCCTTTCCGCCACCACCGACGGCGCCGCGGCCTACCGGGACGCGGATTTCGTCATCATCGCCGCGCCCACGAACTACGACCCCAAGCAGAATTTCTTCGATTGTTCGCACGTGGAGGAGGTCATCCGCCTGGTGCTGGACGCGACCGCCTCGCGGGAGAAGAAGCCCGCGATCGTCATCAAATCCACCGTGCCCGTGGGCTTCACGCGGCGCGCGCGCGACATGTTCCAGGCGGAGAAACTCCTCTTCAGCCCGGAATTCCTGCGCGAATCCAAGGCCCTGTACGACAACCTCTACCCCAGCCGCATCATCGTTGGCTGCGATGAGGAGACTTCGGAAGCAGCGCATATCTTCGCCGGCCTTCTGCAGCAGGGCGCGATCAAGCGGCCCGTGGAGACGCTCTTCATGGGCTGCACCGAGGCCGAGGCCACGAAGCTGTTCGTGAACACATACCTGGCCCTGCGCGTCTCCTACTTCAACGAGCTGGACACCTACGCCGAGGTCAAGGGCCTCCAGACCGCGCCCATCATCAAGGGCGTCTGCCTGGACCCGCGCGTGGGCGATTATTACAACAACCCCTCCTTCGGCTACGGCGGCTACTGCCTGCCCAAGGACACCAAGCAGCTCCTGGCCAA
>CACZOT010000212.1 GCA_902782795.1 uncultured Eubacteriales bacterium
CATATCTTCGCCATGGAAGGCGATGTTCTCACTGTACGCGCCCCGGAGAATCTCACCTCCTGGGAGCCGCTATTCCCCATCGGGGACTGCCTAGCCCTGCGCTGGAGAGAGGGTGACCTCTGGGCTGCCCAGAGCGAGTACGGCGGCGCGCTGGTGCGCCGTTTCGGCCCGGACGGCGCGGTCAAAGGCCAATGGCACATGGAGCAGAGCGAGGGCATCCGCAGCTTCGCGGTGACTGCTGGACACATCGTCTGCTTGATCCCCGGACGGGGCGACCAATATGATCCCACAGCGTCAAACGCCCTCCGTGTATTCGACCGGGAAAGTGGCGCAAGCGTCCGGTACGAGCTCCCGCCAGGGACATTTGGCCTTTGCGTGGATGTGGGCGGCGATGACTATGTCTATCTCTGCGCGGATGTGCAGAGGGGTGCGGGTGAGATGGCGGGCGTCTGCTTCATGCTTGATCCGATGACAGGCGCGCTTGAGCCCGCGCGGGAGTTCGTTATTGATACCGGGAATGGCTTCGCCTGTTTTGGAGAAGATGCATTCGTCTATCTGTATTCTCCTCAGGGACTGTATCGAGGCTCATTCGGCAATGATGATGTCTCTTTGGAGTGGCAGGAGCCGCTGACGGTTCGCACACCCTCCGATGTGGCCGGGATCGGCCTGGTTAACGGCTGGTATGTCCTGCGTCGTAACGACGGGACCTTTCTCGCCCGGGAGGACCGGGCTTCCAGCGAGACGCTGTGCCTGGTGAACGCGAGCGCCGGATACCCGCAGGATTTGGTGAAGGCCTGTGCCGATTATCTTTGGAATGAGCGACATGTCAATGTGCGCTATGTTGCCAAGCCTTACGAGCAGCTCAAGGTAGCACTCATGGCCATGGATGAGGATATGGACGTCATCGCCTATGGCAGCCTGTTCGACCAGGAGACATTTATGCGTGCAAATATCCTTGAGGATCTGGGGATGTATCCGGAGATCATGGAAAACCTCACGTCCTGGCGAGATCTTTCCGCCTATGCAGACGATGAGGACGGTACGTTGCGAGGTATCCCTATGGATACGGCCCCCGTGTACGCGCTCTGCCCGGAAGATGCGCTGGAAGCGCCTGTAACTTTTGCCAGCTGGGAGGAGTTCCTTGATTTCGCGCGTGACACACAGGCGCGAACCGGCAGGCCTATCCTCGCGCAGAGAAAGGGCAGACCGATCGCCCTCGACCAATACCTCGCCCTGCAGGGGAGCGACCTGCGCTTCGACACCCCGCTCTTCCGGGAGCTGATGCCGCTTATGCGCGCGGCGTTCGCGGAAGGGTTGTTCGTAGATTGGGTCGAGGAGCCGGAGAAGGCCGGGCAGGCGCTGTATGAAGAGGTGATGGACCCTGCCTGGTTTAGTGAAGACTGCATCCTCCTGCCGGGATTGGACAACGGGGCGGTCTATCCGGATACCAACGCCGATCTCGTCGGCCTGCTCAAATTCTCATGCCACAAGGAAGCGGGAGCGGCGTTCCTGGCGGCGCTCACTTCCCCGGAAGTACAGAACAGCCGCAGATACGACAGGTCTTCCTTCCTCCTGAAGGACTGGTCTGGTTACGACCGCTCGTTGGAGCCGTGGGAGCAGGAAATGTACGGCGCGGAGCGGCTCCCGGCGCTCTCTGCTCCGTTGGAAGCGCGTCTGCGTGATGAAGTCTTCCCGAACGCGCGGCCGGTGCGGCTGATGGGCGTGGAGTTTCTCGACGGGATGTTTGCGCTCGTGGAGGACTACATGAATGGCGAAATGGAGCTGGACGCGCTCGTCGACCGCTTGGATTCCCTCTACGATATGATGCTCATGGGATAATGGAAACAAAAGGGGGCGAGGTGACATGAAGCAATTCCGCAGGAAGTGCTTCTGGCTCGCCGCGCCTGTGTTCGCGGGGTTTCTGCTATTCTACATCGTGCCGTTCGGCTGGACGGTGCGCTATAGCCTTGTGGAGAGCGCCTTCTCGCCGCGCTTCGTAGGCCTGCGCAACTACGCGGAGACCTTTCAGAACCGCTACTTCCGCTTGGCTCTCGGTAACACTGTCCTCTTTACCGCCTTCGGGGTTCCCGCACTGGTGGTGCTGGCGCTGCTGCTGGGCGTCGCTCTTTTCCGGCTGGGCGAGGAACACGCTCGCCTGCGCTCAGCGTTCGTCCTTCCGATCCTTCTGCCGTCTGTTTCTGTGGCGGCGGTGTTCGCGCATGTGTTCGAAGGGGCCTCGCCGCGAATCCCCGCCCTCCTGGTGTTCCTGTGGAAGAATCTGGGCTTTCATGTGGTGCTGGTGATTGCGGGGCTATCCATGATCGACCGGGAGATCTTCGAGGCCGCCGCGCTCGACGGCGCGCGCGGCTGGATAAAGTTGCGCCGCGTCACCGTCCCGCTGCTCGGACCGACGCTATTTTTCTCGGCGGTGCTGGGAACGTCGCATTCGCTGCGCGTGTACCGGGAGGTCTACCTCATGTACGGCGCGTATCCATCCAGCTCGGTGTACCTTCTGCAGCACTTCATGAACAACCACTTTGCCAAGCTCAATTACCAAACGCTCTCCTCTGCGGCAACGACATTCGCTGCCGTCCTGTTCGCGCTCATCGCCATGGCCGTGCGGCATGAGCGACGTATGGACACGCCGGAAACTTTCGGGATGGATCGGAAACGCCATCCCAGGAAGCGCGGGAAGCGCCATACGACAAGGAGGCGGACGGCGTGAAAAAGACGGCGGGGTATGTGTTGATGTTCCTCTGTGCGGCGGCGTGGCTGTTCCCGCTGGTGGTGACGATCTGCTCGTCGCTGATGGATCCGGAGGAGCTCAAGTGGGTCTATGACGGCGGCGCGCGCGTGCGCCTCGCGCCCGCCTTTCCCACCTGGCGCAACTACTTCGAGGCGCTGGTTGCCACGCCTTCCTTCCTGCCCATGTACTGGAACAGCGTGCTCGTCGCCGGCTCGGTGACAGCGGCGCAGGCGGTCTTCTCCCTGGCGGCGGCGTTCGCGCTGCGGATGTGCCGCTTCCGGGGCAGGGGGCTTCTGCGCTTTCTCTATATCGCTGTGATGCTCATGCCCTTTCAGGTGACGCTCCTGCCCAACTACATCCTCATCAAACGCCTAGGCATCTACGATACCTTCTGGGCCCTGATCCTCCCCGGGGCGTTCGCGCCGCTCGCGGTGTTCCTGCTCATGCAGTTCCTGAAAAGCGTGCCGGAGGAGCTCGTCGAGTCGGGCCTTCTGGAGACGAGCAGCCCCGTGCGCATCCTCAAGGACATCGTCGCGCCGGCGGTGCGGCCGGGGTGGATCGCCGCGATGCTGCTGGTATTCGCGGAGTATTGGAACCTGGTGGAGCAGCCGCTCATCCTCCTCAAGGAGGAATGGCGCTATCCGCTCTCGCTGGCGCTGGGGATGGAGGGCCGCGTAAGCCTGCCCGTGCTGTTCGCGGGCGCGGTGGTATACATGGCCCCGATGCTGATCCTGTATCGCATGTTCGAGGAAGAGCTGCTGACCGGCCTGGGCCGGGCGCGGTTCTGAGGGAGGCGTTTATGGAAAAAAGAAAGCGCCCGGCGCGGCTCCTGGCCGTCTTCTTTGCGGTGCTCGTCGTCCTGACGTTCTTTTCGCGCGCCATCTACGCCGCCATACTCCCGCAGGTGCGAGCGGCGTGGGTGAGCGCAGGCGCGGTCGAGACAGAATTCGAGGCGGAGACCTTCTCCATCCGTGCGGACAGCGAAGAGACCCTATGCCTGCCAGAAGGCGCGAGCGGGTATGCGATCTCTGTGTCCAGATTGTGTGTCAGGGAAGGGGGACTCTTCTCCGCTGGAGATGCGCTCCTGATCCTGAACGCCCGGGAAGGAGCACGGGCGCTCGAGGCGGCGCAGAGGGCGGAGCGGCTCGCCCTGCGCGACCTGGAGGAATGGCGCTATGAGCGCCAGGAGGACGAGACCGAGCGCCGCGTCGCCATCGAGGAGGAGTACCGCTTCGGCGAAGCGGAGAATGCCTGGCGACTGGAGGAGCGCCTCAGTCACGACAAAGCCGTTGGCCTGTACGCGGGTCGGTATGAGGACGACCTGATCTATGAATACGAGCAGGCAAAGACGAAAGCGGCGGCCCTACAAGCGCTGGCCGACGCGGGCTGGGCGGTATGCGCCGAAGAGGACGGCGTGCTTCTGGCCTGGGAGACCTCCGCGGGCAGTGCGACCGGGGAAAGATCCCTCTGCCGCTATGCGCCGGAGGGCTCCAATATCACCCTGGCCATCCGTTCGCAATTGGACTGGAGGGAGAAGCCGGCCCAGATGCGCGTCACGGAATCACTCAACGACCGGCCTTGGTCTTATCAGGGTCGCGAGACGGACGACAACGGCGCGCTCTGGTTCCTCGCCGCGCCGGAGGCGGGTGGACTGTTCGATGTCACCCAGGTGCGTCCGCTTACGATTCATGCCACCTCTGCATATACCCAAGCCATCATACCAGAGGAAGCCGTGGAGGGCGGTGCCGTTTGGGTGCTGCGCACGCGTACAGGCTCCTGGGGTGTGGAGGAGACCTATGTCGAGCGTGTACGCGTGCAGATTCTGGCCTCTGGCGACGGCATGGTTTCCGTGTCGGGAAAGCTCAGCCCGGGGGATCGGGTTGTCACCTTGGCCAGCAGAACTCTTGCCGATAGTGATCGGGTGTATGTACGATTCTGAGGAAATATGCTCACTTATACAATTTGGCTGATGGTAAAGAGACGGTTGGAGATTTGCCCCTAGAAGCAATCGAAAAAAGGATCTCTCTTTGCTCAAGAAAGGTTCGCGTTTTCTCTTGTTGATTGTCATAGTATATAGACGGGTGTGTTGAAAATGTTGATGAATCAAGCAAAGAAAGAAGGGGCAGGGTGTGATCATGGAGCCTGTCAACTGAATCAA
>CACZOT010000213.1 GCA_902782795.1 uncultured Eubacteriales bacterium
GGCCCTCCCTCTGCAGGTCCAGGGGCAGAGCCCCTGGCGTACCCCTCCTCTCGCGCATGAAAACTTCGTAAAAAAGGCGGCGATCCGCTTGACAGGGAAGCAGACCGGGGTCTATAATGCATTTTGTGCCTGTCTGTGCACTAGCCCCGTACAGACGAGCAAAGCCGTCCGAAGCCCTGACCAAGCCGAAGGCGACGCCGAAACCGTCTGCCCCTGAGGCAGCCACTTTATTTCTTTTCACACAGCTGAGGAGGAAACACCAGTGAGCACATATATGGCAAGGCCCGCCTCCGTCGAGCGTCAGTGGTATGTCATCGACGCGACGGACGTCGTTCTCGGCCGTCTTGCGACCCAGGTCGCGAGCATCCTGCGCGGCAAGAACAAGCCCACCTTCACCCCGCATGTCGACACCGGCGATTACGTGATCATCATCAACGCCGACAAGATCCGCGTGACGGGCAAGAAGATGGACGAGAAGCTCTATCGTCATCACACCGGTTATCCGGGCGGCCTCAAGGAGCTGACCTACCGTCAGCTGTTGACCCGCAGGCCCGGCTTCGCCTTCCGCGAGGCCGTGCGCGGCATGCTGCCCAAGGGCCCGCTGGGCTATAAGATGATCAAGAAACTGCACGTGTACGCCGGCCCCGAGCACGAACACGCGGCCCAGAAGCCCGTCGTGCTTGAGGTGAAGTAAGGGAAAAGGAGGACGCAACCATGGCAGAAGTTTCTTACAGTGCTGTTGGCCGCAGGAAGAAGGCCGTCGCCCGCGTTCGCCTGGTTCCCGGCGAGGGCAATATCACCATCAACCGCCGCTCCATCGACAACTATTTCGGCTATGAGACGCTCAAGACGCTGGTCCGCCAGCCGCTGACCCTCACCGATACCCTCTCCCGCTTTGACGTGATCGTCCGCGTGAACGGCGGCGGATACACCGGCCAGGCCGGCGCCATCCGTCACGGCATCGCCCGCTCTCTCGTCAAGGCCGACGCGGAGCTGAAGGACGCCATCAAGAAGGCCGGCTACCTCACCCGCGACCCGCGCATGAAGGAGCGCAAGAAGTACGGCCTCAAGGCCGCCCGCCGCGCGCCCCAGTTCTCCAAGCGCTAAAACCGTATCCATGCCAAGCTCCCTGCGCCCTGGCGGCGCGGGGAGCTTTTTTGCGTCGCGAAACGGAAACGCCCGCGCTTCGCGCTCAAGGATCGGCCACGGGCGCAACCTGCTGGCGCGCAATCCCGAAAAAAAGCGCGCGTGGGTTGATAGACGTTCCATCGTCCAGCGTGTTATCCTATCCTTGCGACGCGGAGCAAAACCAAACGCGAAGGAGGACGGTTATGAGTCTGGGAAAAAACCTGCAGTATCTGCGCGGGCTCAGCGCGAATATGACCCAGGAGGCGCTCGCGGAACGGCTGAACGTCAGCCGTCAGACGATTTCCAAGTGGGAAATGGACGCGGCGAAGCCAGAAATGGACAAAGCGTTGGAACTGTGTATCATCTTCAATTGCTCCCTGGACAATCTGTTTCGGGAGGAGATGGATCGGCACAGCAAGTCGTATAGCGGTATCCGCGTCGAGGAGGTCCCGGCGTTTCGCTATGTGGAGTATACCGCCATCAGCACGGATCCGGAAGGCGACGCCCTGGGCAGGATCTACCGGTACGCGAAGGAAAATGGGATCGCGGAGCCGCGAGCGATCGGATGGGATTTCCCCAACCTGTCCGTCGAGCAGATCAACGTGTTCAAAATGCACGGCTACACGGCGGCGTGGATATTGCCCGAAGGGCTCCTTCCCGCGGGCCTGGAGGTCAAGGAACAGCCTGGGCACCGGTACGCGGCGATCCACATCGACAGGCCGTTCGACAACCCCTTCGTCACCATTCCGGGGGCATACAGAATCCTGGGGGATTATATGCGGACGAACGGCCTGAAGCATGTCGAGAACGGCGTGATCCCCTGCTTCGAGACGGCTGGTGAAAGTATGGATGTCTACCTGGCTTGCGAATAAAAGAGCTTGACGGGACCGGTGTCTCAGGGCGTATACTGTTACGGAGACGATCCAACGGAAAGAAGTGAGGCAATTGCCATTCGGCACGAATCAGATCGACGAATACCAGGCGAAGGCCAAGGCTTCCTGGGGAAAGGCCGAAGCCTACCGGGAGTACGAGGAGAGGTCCCGCAGCCGGACGCGGGACGAGGAGCGCGCCATCGGCGAGCGGATGATGGTCCTCTTTGAGGAATTCGGCGCCATTCGGGAGACCGATCCGGAGGGCGAGGCGGCACAGGCGCTGGTGGAGCGGCTGCAGGGATTCATCACGGAGAATTTCTACACCTGCACGGACGAGATCCTTCTGAACCTTGGGAAGATGTACGCCGCCGGCGGCGAGATGGCGGCCAATATCGACGCGCACGGCGGAGCGGGCACGGCCGCGTTCGTCGCCCGATGTATCGGGGCGCGCGAGCGCTGAACGGGAAAAAGCGGTCCCTGCGCCCAACAGGCGCAGGGATTTTTCTCTTCGCGTCGAATGATACTGAAAAAGAACCAAGAATGGAGGTCTTCTCGATGGATCAATTTCCCCGCACCACGGTGGCAGGGGTCTCCCTGTCCCGCATGATCATCGGCACGAACTGGGTCCTGGGCTGGAGCCACCGCAGCCCCGCCGCCGATCGGCAGATCAAGAACCGCTTCTCCGAAGGCGCGCGGGCCGTGCCGCTCCTGGAGACCTTCCTGAACGAGGGCGTGGATACCATCATGGGCCCGCTCCAGCAGGAGAGGGTCATGCAGGAGGCTGTCCGCGAGACCATGGAGAAGACCGGCAAGCGGCTTATCCTCATCGACACGCCCATCATCAACGTGGACGACAGCGAGGAGGCCCGCCGCGAGGCCCGCGCCACCATCCGCCGCAGCCGCGATTGCGGGGCGACCTTCTGCCTCATCCACCACTCCAGCGCCGAGCAGCTGGTCAACAAAAACCTGCACAAGATCCCCC
>CACZOT010000214.1 GCA_902782795.1 uncultured Eubacteriales bacterium
AGTTTTTTCTTATCGGTAAGTATAGCACACTTTTTCCCCTTTTGCGTTAAGACGCGCGAAACCGCCCCTCGGTTGCGTCCCGGGGCGGTTGACAAACCAATTTCACAATGTTATCCTACGTTTATACTGGAATGGGAGGCCGCCCATGAACGAGACCGCATTCGTCCTTTCCGAGCATCTGCCCCAGGTGATCACCACGGCGCTGCTCAGCCTCGTCCCCACCTTCGAGGGGCGCTACGCCGTGGTCACGGGCCTGGCCATGGGCATGCCGCCCGTGCCGGCCTATCTCCTGGCGGTGGTGATGAGTTCTCTGCCCATGCCCATCCTGCTATGGCTCCTCAAGCCGCTGCTCAGCTGGGTGCTCTCCTGGCCGTTCAAGCCCATCCGCTTCCTGGCGGAACGCTTCATCACCAAAGCCCAGGAGAAGGCGGCGAAGATGCAAAAGGGCAGCCTCTGGGCGCTGTATCTCTTCGTGGCCCTGCCCCTGCCGGGCACGGGCGTGTGGACCGGTTCGGCCATCGCGGTGCTGCTGGACGTGCCACGCGGCAAGGCGGCCCTGGCGATCCTGGCGGGCAATATCACCGCCTGCCTGATCACCACGCTCCTGAGCACGGGCGTTCTCCATTTCCTCTGATTCGCCAAGATATTTTCCCGCGGGCGGCGCTTGACAGACGCGCCGCCCGCGTGTATTCTGTTATACGGGTGTTATTGCCCATTCATTTATCCGCTCGGAAGGGGTGAGGGACGATGGACGACGGCGGTCGAAGCCATGTGCACGAAGGACCGGCGCGATCAGCCCTCGGCCTCGCCGCCTGCCGCTGATCGGACGCCCTTCCTTTTTTCGTTCCACATAGCTGAACGCCGGCGCACGGGGCCGCTTCCGCACACCGCGGGAGCGCGGTCTTTGTGCGTTTTTTCCCGGTTGATCAAGCTATTTGGGGCCCGCTGGGGCCCCGGAAGAAGGGAGAGGATTCCAATGGATTGGGAACAGATCTCCGAAAAGCTGGACGCCATGCTCGCCGCGGGCCGTCACAGCGAGATGCGCGGCGCCCTGCGCCTGCTCAACGCGGTCGATATCGCGCAGTATATGTCCGAATTGGACCGCGAAAAGCTGCTGATCGTCTTCCGCATCCTGCCCAAGGACCTGGGGGCGGACGTGTTCTCCTACCTGGAGCCGGACAAGCAGGCGGAGCTGCTCAACGCCATCGGGGACAGCGAGATCCGCGGCCTGATCGATTCCATGTTCCTGGACGACGCGGTCGATTTCCTCGAGGAGCTGCCCGCGGGCGTCGTGCGCCGCGTGCTCCAGAACACGGACGCGGATACGCGCGATCTCATCAACCAGTTCCTGCGCTACCCGGAGAACTCCGCCGGGTCGCTGATGACCATCGAATACTGCGAGTTCCACTCGCCCTGCACGGTCCGCCAGGCCATGGAGGAGATCCGCCGCACGGGCCTGGACAAGGAGACCATCTACACCCTCTACGTCATCGACGAGCGCCGCCGCCTGCTGGGCTCCCTGGCCCTACGCACCCTCATCATCGCCGACGATAACCGCGACGTGACCGAGCTCATGACCTCCAACCCCGTCTTCGTCCATACCGACGACGACCAGGAAGTCGTGGCGGACATGGTGCGCAAGTACGACCTGCTCACCATCCCCGTGGTGGACCGGGAAGAGCGCCTGGTCGGCATCATCACGGCGGACGACGTCATGGACGTCATCGAAGAGGAGAACACGGAAGATATCGAAAAGATGAGCGGTCTTCTCCCCTCCGACGAGCAGTACCTGAAGACGCCCATCACCACCCTGTTCAAAAACCGCATCCCCTGGCTCTTGATCCTCATGATCTCCGCCACCTTCACCGGCCTGATCATCACCCATTTCGAGGGCGTGCTCTCCTCGGCCGGCAAGATCGGCGTGCTGCTGACGGCGGCTCTGCCCATGCTCATGGATACGGGCGGCAACTGCGGCGCGCAGGCCAGCACCCTGGTGATCCGCGGCCTGGCCCTGGGCGAGGTGGAATTCAAGGACATCCTGCGCGTCTGGTGGCGCGAGGTGCGCGTGGCCGTGATGGTCGGCGCGGTGCTGTGCCTGGTGAACGTCGGCCGACAGCTGGCGCTGTACTATTTCACCAGCGGCATTTCGCCCGAGACCGTGCGCGTGACCATCATCGTCTCCATCGCCATGTTCTGCACGGTCATCATCGCCAAGTCCATCGGCTGCACGCTGCCGCTCCTGGCCAAGAAGATCGGCTTGGACCCGGCCCTCATGGCCAGCCCCATCATCACCACGCTGGTGGACGCCTGCTCGCTGACCATCCTCTTCTCCATCGCCACCTTCGCCCTGGGCTGACAAAGACCTTTTGCGCGCGGGACGTGCCCCCTCAACCGGCGGCACGTCCCGCGTGTTAGGAGAGCGTTCCATGAAAGAACTGTTGGGCAACCTGCGCCGCGCCGACCAGGATTTCCATATGATCGCGCCCGGCGACCGCGTGGCCGTGGGCGTTTCCGGCGGCAAAGACAGCCTGGCGCTCCTGGAAGCGCTCGCGCTCTACCGCCGCTTCAGCCCGAACCCCTTCGAGCTCGCCGCGGTGACGTTGCACATGGGCTACGAGCCCTTCGATACCGCGCCCATCGCCGCGATGTGCGCCCGGCTCGGCGTGCCCTTTCTCCTGCGGCGGACGGAGATCTTCCCCATCATCTTCGAGCGCCGCCGCGAGCCGAACCCCTGCTCGCTGTGCGCGCGCATGCGCCGCGGGGCGCTGGTGGACCTCTGCCGCGAGGAAGGCTTTGGCAAGCTGGCCCTGGGGCATCACCGCGAGGACGTCGAAGAGACGCTGCTCATGAGCGTCCTCTACGAAGGCCGCCTGCGCACCTTCCGGCCTGTGACCGTTCTCGAGGGCTCGGGCGTCGCGCAGATCCGCCCGCTGATCTACTGCTCCGAAAAGCACATCGCCCACGTGGCCCGGAAGCTGGCCCTGCCGGTGGTCAAATCCCCCTGCCCCGCCGACGGCGCCACCGCCCGCCAGGAGATGAAGGAGCTCCTCGCCGCGCTCTGCCGCAGCCATCCCGAGGCGCGGGACCGCATCCTCTCCGCCCTGCGCGATACAAAGCAGTACGGGCTGTGGGAGTAAGCGCGCCTCGATCTCTATCCGGAAAAGGAGGATGTCCCCATGCCCGCCACGCTGCTCGACCGGCTCCTGGAGCGCTTCAAGGAAGATTCCGGCGAATACCGGGACCTGGCCGTCCCGGACGACGTTTTCTCCAAGCGGCGGGCCCTGCGCTCGCTGATGAACATCCGCATGCCCCGCCCCATGGACGCGGCCACGCTGGCCCTCCAGGACGCCTACCTCGCCGAGCGCCTGCGCGAGCGGGGCCCCGTCTCCCTGGCGGAGATCCCCACCGCCGCCGAGGCCCTCGGGAGCGGTCTTGCCTGCGCCGGGCGGGTCTCGCTCTGGCAGGGCGATATCACCCGCCTGGCCGTGGACGCCATCGTCAACGCCGCCAATTCCCAGATGCTCGGCTGCTTCGTGCCCTGCCACAGCTGCATCGATAACTGCATCCACACCTTCGCGGGCGTGCAGCTGCGCGCCGAGTGCGCGCGCAAAATGGAGGCCCTGCGCGAGCAATACGGCCCGGATTGGGAGCAGCCCACCGCCGTGCCCATGTGCACCGGGGGGTACAGCCTGCCAGCGCGCAAGGTCGTGCACGTGGTCGGGCCCATCGTGGACCGGCCGCTCGACGCCGCGCTCGAGGGGCAGCTCGCCGCCTGCTACCGCAACACGCTCGATCTCTGCCGCGCGGAGGGCCTGCGCAGCGTGGCCTTCTGCTGCATCTCCACGGGCGTGTTCCGCTTCCCCGCCGACCGCGCCGCCCAGATCGCCGTGGAGACCGTCGCCGCCTGGCTCGCGCGCGACGAAGGCTTTATGGACCGCGTGATCTTCAACGTCTTCCGGGACGAGGACCGGGCTCTGTACGAGCGCCTTCTGGGCCAGGGGGAAACGCGACTCCCTCCCCAAGGGCCAGGGGCTCCCAAAAATCCCAAATGCTGAAATAGTCCAACGAAAGGGCTTGGCTTCTCCCGGAGAGGGAGCCGCCAAGCCCTTTCGTTTTCTCTTTTCCCGAATCGAGGGAGCCCCGCCTATTTGCGAGAATCCAGGATCGTGCGGATGAACTCGCGGGAGCGGTCCATCCTGGGGTTCTCGAAGAACTCCCGGGAGGGGCCGGACTCGATGACGTAGCCGCCCTCCATGAAGAGGACCTTGCTGGAGACGTTGCGGGCGAAATCCATCTCGTGGGTGACGAC
>CACZOT010000215.1 GCA_902782795.1 uncultured Eubacteriales bacterium
GGTGCCGGTGATGGCCGCGACCGTGCCCGCGAAGCACCGGTAGGCGAGCTCGATCTCAGCCAGCACGTCCTTTCCCTGGGCCTTCGCCTTGACGACGGCGGGGTGCGTGTCCGGGATGCCGGGGCTGACGACCAGGCTCGCGCACTCGTCCACCAGCGCCTCGGCCTCTTCGCCCAGGCGCCATTCCACGCCGGGGATGTGCAGGCGGCCCATCTCGGCGCCGAGCTGCTCCTCGGTCTTTTTATCGTTGATCACAGCCGTGGCCCCGCTCTTAGCGAGCAATTCCGCCGCGGCGATGCCCGAACGGGCCATGCCCATCACCAGTACGCGCTTTCCCTGCATATCCCTGTTCCCCCTCTCTGATTCTCCCTCGAAAAAAAGCGCAGCCGGAGGACTATACGACCCTGCCGGCTGTTTTTGGATTCCCTGACCGCAGCCGCAGCCCTCCTCAGGCCGTGAAGCCGAGGATCGCCAGCAGGCACAGAAGCGCCGTCACGGTGCGGTACATATTCACCACGCGCGTCTCCGGCATGCCGGAGAGCTCGAAGTGGTGCTGGAGCGGCGCCATCTTGAAGACGCGCTTGCCGTGGGTCGCCTTGAAGTATGTCACCTGGATGATGTCCGAAAGGCTGGAGGACATCATCGCCAGGCAGATGATGGGCAGCAGCAGCGAGAGCCGCGTGCACAGCGCCACCGCGGCGATGGCGCCGCCGATGGCAAAGGAGCCCGAATCCCCCATGAAGACCATGGCCGGGTGGGAATTGTAGCGCAAAAAGCCCAGGAGCGCGCCCGCGCCCGCGCCGCATACCAGCACCAGGTTGTAGGTGGCCTCGGCGTCCTCGCCGGATTGGGCCTGGCCGATCAGGAGAAGGATCAGCGCCAGGGCGGCGAAATCGATCATCGAGCAGCCGGCCAGCAGGCCGTCGCAGCCGTCCAGCAGGTTCGCGGAATTCACCACGCCCACGAGGATGAACACCATCACCGGGATGTAGGCCCAGCCCAGGTTCCATTCCCTGCCGAAAAACGGCACGATGAGAGCCGGCCCCACCGACCTGTACGCCCAGATGGACAGCCCGATCGCCAGGACGATCTGCGGGATCATCTTCTGCCGGGGCGTGAGGCCCAGGGAGCGCTTGTTGTGGATCTTGAGGAAATCGTCCACGAAGCCGATGGCCCCGAAGCCCAGCGTGCAGACGACCGTCGCCGGCAGGAAGCGCCAGGTGGTCCCCGGCTTGTGCAGGGCCAGGGGCACCAGCGCCATCGCGCCGATGAAGATCAGCCCGCCCATGATGGGCGTGCCCTGCTTGACCTTGTGCGTCGCCGGGCCGAGCTCGTACTCGTTGGAGCCCATCTTCAGTTTCTTGAGCCAGGGGATCACCACCGGGCCCAGGGCCAGAGAAACGGCGAACGCGATCAGTACCGACCAGATCAGCCTCTGCATAGTTGGTTCCTTCCTCCTGTGTAATGCCGCCTCAATCGGCCGCGCGGCCCAGCTCCTCCAGGAGCTCGCGCACGACGACCTTCTCGTCGAAGGGGTGCTTTACGCCCTTGATCTCCTGATACGTCTCGTGGCCCTTGCCCGCCAGGACGAGCACGTCGCCCGGCTGGGCCAGCTTCATGCCGTAGAGGATGGCGGCGCGGCGGTTCTCGATGACAGTATAGTCGCACTCCGTTTTGCGGATCCCTTCCTCAATGGAGGCGAGGATGGCGTAGGGGTCCTCGCCGCGCGGGTTGTCGCTGGTGAGGATGCAGTAGTCCGCGAGGCGTCCGCCGATCTCTCCCATGAGGGGACGCTTGGCGTGATCCCGGTCTCCGCCGCAGCCAAAGAGCACGATCACGCGGGCCTTGGCCGTCTGGCGGATGGCCTTGAGGATGTTCTCCAGGCTGTCCGGGGAGTGGGCGTAGTCGAGGATGATGCGGTAGGGCGTGTCGCTTTCGATGAGCTCGATGCGGCCGGGTACGTTGGCGACGGCCTCGAGGCCCCGCTCGATCTCGGCCCCCGTCGCGCCGAGAAGATCGCA
>CACZOT010000216.1 GCA_902782795.1 uncultured Eubacteriales bacterium
ATATGCGCGGCAGCATGGCCGCCGATCTCCCGGATTATATCGGCACGGACGAGGGGCGCACCTTCTTCACCTTCCGCACGGGCGGCCTGTGGGGGATCGTCCTGGATTGCGGCGAGGACAAAGGCGACGAGAGCCCCGAATACGGCGGCGTCTCGGCGGGTCGCCTTCTGCGGCGGCGGCAGACGGCATTCCTCCGGCAGGTGCTTGAAAACAAGGAGCGCGAATTCGCCGCCCCCGGCGTGGAGCTGCGCCTCGCCTTCTGCCACATCCCCTTCATGACCGATCTCATGGCCCACGGCCCCAGGTTTGATATCGAACGCGAACTCTTCGCCGAATGGACGTGCCTTCTCGGCGAAATGGGCATCGAGCTCATGCTGTGCGCGCACCAGCACCACCTGTACACCTATCCCGTCGGCGCGGAGGGGTTGCGCTATGGCGCAAGATTCCCGGTCATCGTGGGCACGGAGCCGCACTTCCCGCCCACGGGCGATACGCATCCCTCCATCGGGACGGCGGTGACGATCGACCGCACGGCAATCCATGCCGTTTTCACGGACGGCCGCGGCCGGACTTTCCCGGCCATGGAGATCCAGCGCGGATAGCGGTCCGCGCCGCAACGCCCCTCGCGCGAGCGAGGGGCGTTGTCTTTTTTTGCGGTTCAATCTTGGTTTAATGCTGCCGGGTATGATATCTCCCAGAAAGGGGAGAAGCGCATGAAAAAACGAAAACTGCTGGCGGCGACGCTGGCCTTGGCTCTGTTGGCAGCGACGGCGGGATGGGCCGAGGAGGCGGTCGTGACGCCCTCGGAGCCTGCGGAGGCGGCCACGGAAGCGCTGGAGATCGCCTGCTCGCCGGAGGGGGAGAAGGAGGGAAACGCGCTCGTCCTGACCCTGGACGCGAACGCGCAGGCCGTCTTCTCCTGGCAAGACGTGGCGGACGCCTACGCGGTAGAGATCACGCGGATGCCGGAGGAGGGCGAGGAGGCGTTGCTCTCCGCGCAGACCGACGCGGCCTGTCTTTCCCTCGCCGCCGCGGAATGGGCAAGCGAAGCCCCGCTGATCCTGAGCGTGACCGCCCAGGCCGATGGGACTGCCTTTACAGGCGTTATCGTGTTCCGCGTCGAACTGGAGAAGGAGACAGAGAGCACAGGCCTCGCAACCGTGACGCCCAGCGAGCCGGAACCCGCCGCAGAGAATGTTGAAGCCGAGGCGGCGTCCGCGAAGCCTTCCAAGAGCACGAAGCAATCCGAGCGGATCGAATCCGCTGAGGCCGCAGCGGAAGAGGCGGAGGAAACGGCCGCCCAAAGCAGCGGCTCCTCCAGGCGCTCCGGATCGTCCAAATCTTCGTCGGGTGGCAAGAGCGCGCCCTCGTCCGGCAAGAGCAGATCCAGCCACAGCTCCTCGAAGTCGAAAAAAACCAAGGAAACGGCGTATATGCTGGAACTCCCGGACGGGCCGGTCAGCGTTCTCAACGCGAATGGCGAAGCGTTGGCCATCGCACTGAACAGCGGCGAGAGCGCGTTTCTGGTCGAGGAGGAGGACGACCTCCTGCGGCTCGTCAGCGAGGAGCGGGAGGGCGTGTGGACGGCTTCCACGGGGGCGCTGGACGTCCTGCGCCGGTGCGGGTACGGGAGGGTGGAACTCTTTCTGGGCGATCGCGCCTGCCTCTTCACCCTCACGGAGGAACCCGGAGACGATGAGAGCCAGGAGATGCCGGACGCCCTCTGGACCTTCGACGGGAACGGCCTCGGCTTGCTCGCGAGCGGCGTGTGCTTCGCGGTGGACCCCGCCGGCGACGAGGACGGCGGAATATCGTAACATTGCTTATAACTTGGTTTAAGGAAGCCGTCGTAAGATGCTTTCAACGACCCAAAAGGAGGGCTTGATATGAAAAAGAATATCCTGAAAAGAATCTGCGCGCTGTTGCTGGCGCTCGTCCTGTGGACGGCGATTTCGAGCGGTGGGGAAGAGCGGGCGCTCGCCGCGGAATCGATCTTCGCTTGGGAGGATCTCTTCACCGTGCGGGATCTCGAACAGACGGCGGATACGACCGGCGCTTTGGTCTATAACGTCTCCAATGGCTCTGAGATCCGCATCACCGAGGAAGGCGTGTACGTTCTCACCGGCAGCGCGGCCAACGCCACGGTGATCGTCGACGCACCGGAGGCGAAGGTGCAGCTGGTCCTGGACGGCCTGACCGTCACCAACGACGATTTCCCCTGCGTCTATGTCGTCGAAGCGGACAAGGTCTTCCTGACCACAGCCGCGGACAGCTCCCTGACGGTGACCGGCGCGTTCCGCGCCGACGGTGAGACCAACACCGACGGCGTCGTCTTCTCCCGCAGCGACCTGGTTTTGAACGGCACCGCCACGCTGACGATCTCCTCGAGCGAGAACGGCGTCGTCTGCAAGGACGATCTGAAGATCACCGGCGGCGCATACTCCATCACCGCCGCCTCCAAGGCGATCGAGGCCAAGGATTCCATCCGCGTGGCGGGCGGAGATCTGACCCTGCGGGCGGGTACCGACGGTCTCCACGCCGAGAACGACGGAGACGATACGAAGGGCGGCGTCTACATCGGCGGCGGCAGCGTCTCCATCACGGCGGGCGACGACGGCATCCACGCCACGACCGTCGTACAGATCG
>CACZOT010000217.1 GCA_902782795.1 uncultured Eubacteriales bacterium
CATCCCCGTCTACCGGCACGACGGCCGCATCCGCGAGACCTTCCGCCAGAGCCTCGAGGCGCTCGAGGCGGGCGATAATCTCATGATCTACCCGGATATCGAGTATACCAGCAAGGCGGAGACCGTCTCCAACGTCTACGACGGCTTCTTCATGCTCGAGCGCATGTACAACAAAAAGACCGGCCGGCATATCCCCTTCGTGCCCGTGCAGATCGATATGGAGAAGCGCTCCATCACCTTCGGCGAGGCCGTTTTCTTCGGCGACGGCGATTTCAACGAGGAAAAGGCCGCGGCCCGCGACAAGCTCCTGCGCGAGCTCAACGACTGAGCGGGCGCTGTGTCCCATACGGATCCCATATCGTGGGGATTCCCATATTCATAAACATCGCGGGGTTTGATTCGCCAAAGGGCTCCGGCATCCTGTCGAAAGGATACCGGAGCCTGCGTTTGTTTAATCCCCCAGTCGAAGGGTTCAGGGAGAATCATTCCCCCTGGCAGGAGTGCAGAGGGCGGAGCCCCTGCCGGAGGCGCAGGGCGGGGCCTCCTGGCGGGACGCCCTTTGCCATCCCCCAAACGGTCGTATTGCAATTTGATGTAGTTCGCGTGAAATTTGACAGAATCATGGCATGGAGGTGGACAGGTGGCAAAAAAAGTTTTATACTACCCTTAATTCTGGCAATGTGTGGTCTCACAGCCACCGGAAGCGGAGATGAAAGAAGCAATGAGCGAGACGAGACGCAAATGGGGCGACCGCAGAGATGGCGTCTGGATCAACAAAACGGACACCATGCACCTGTTCATGCCCATTCTCTACCCCAAGCGCACCGGAGCGGAGGCCGTCGCCCACGTCGATATCGACGCCACGGCCCTGCTCGCATACGTCGCGCGCCGCAACGCGGGCCAGACGGGCGATAAATACACGGTGTTCCACGCCGTCGTCGCCGCGCTGATGAAGACGGTCTACCACCGGCCGCAGTTCAACCGCTTCTACAAAGGCGGCAGGCTCTACCAGAAAAAGGAACTCAGCGCCGCGTTCGTGGCCAAGAAGAAGTTCGAGGACGGCGCGGAGGAAGCCCTCATGTGCTTCGATTGCCGCCCGGGCGAGAATATCGATTCCATCCACGACCGCATCTACAAGAAGCTGGACAAGCTGCGCAACCGCGACAAGACGGACCACGCCACCGATACCATGGCCATCCTCTGCCGCCTGCCCCGGCCCATCATCTACTTTGTGATGTGGATCCTGCGCGTTCTGGATTTCTACGGCAAGCTGCCCAAGGCCCTGAATATCGACGATCCGCATTTTTGCAGCATCTGGCTGACGAACCTGGGCTCGATCAAGCTTAACGCCGAGTATCACCACCTGAACGAATGGGGCACGAACAGCGTATTCGTGGTGGTGGGCGAGATGCACAAGCAGCCCATCGTGGACGAAAACGACCAAGTCGCCATCCACACGGTGCTCCCCATCAGCGTGACGCTGGACGAGCGCATCACGGACGGCTACTACTGCGCCAAGACCATGCGCCTGCTCCGCTACCTGCTGGAGCACCCGGAAGAGTTGGAGAAACCTGTCGAGGAGGCTGTTGACTTTGAATAACGCTACCAGTGCCGCCCCGTGGCTGAACTTCTACGGAGAGGTGCCGCACCACCTGGAATACCCGGATTGCTCCATGATCGAGCTGATCGGCAAAACCGTCGAGAAATACCCGGAATACATCGCCTATACCTTCATGAACGGCTCCACCACCTACCGCGAGTTCTGGCGGAAGATGCAGGAAGTCGCCAGGGCCTTCCGCGCCATGGGCATCCAGAAGGGCGACCACGTCACCGTCTGCATGCCCAACGCGCCGCAGACCGTGCTCTCCTTTTACGCGCTCAACTATATCGGCGCCATTGCCAATATGATCCATCCCCTCTCCGGCGAGAATGAGATCGCCTTCTATCTCAACGATTCCCATTCCGTCGCCGCCGTGACCCTGGACCAGTTCTACGGCAAGTTCGCCTCCATCCGCGGCCAGGTGCCGGGGCTGAAGAAGCTCCTGCTCACCAGCGTCGCCGACGCGCTGAACCCCCTCATGAAGCTGGGGTATTACCTCACCCAGGGCCGCAAGGTCAAGCCCGTGCCCAAGGACGCGCCCGTCGTCTGGTGGAAGGATTTCCTCGCCGCGGGCAAGGGCCAGGCCGATCCCTTCGTCGCCCAGAAGGGCGCCGAGCCGGCCGTGGTCCTCTACAGCGGCGGCACCACCGGCAAGACCAAGGGCATCCTCCTTTCCAACCTGAATTTCAACGCCCTCGCAAAGCAGACCTGGGCCATGGGCCACGGCTTCACCCCCGGCGACCGCGTGCTGGCCGTCATGCCCATGTTCCACGGCTTCGGCCTGGGCGTGAGCATCCATACCATGCTCGTGGCGGGCGCCTGCTGCCTGCTCATCCCGCGCTTCAACGCCGACAGCTACGCCCAGCTCCTCAAGAAGGAGCGCCCGAACGTCATCGCGGGCGTGCCCACCCTCTTCGAGGCCATCCTGCGCAATGAGGCCATGGAGGATTGCGACCTGAGCTGCCTCAAGGGCGTCTTCTCCGGCGGCGATTCCCTCTCTGTGGAGCTCAAGAAGAAGTTCGACGCCTTCCTCGCCGACCACGGCGCCAGCGTGCGCATCCGCGAGGGCTACGGCACCACCGAGTGCGTCACCGCCAGCTGCCTGACTCCCTACAACAAGGAGAAGGAAGGCTCCATCGGCCTGCCCTTCCCGGACACCTACTACACCATCACCAAGCCCGGCACCAACGATCCCGTGCCCTACGGCGAGGAGGGCGAGATCTGCCTGCGCGGCCCGTCCGTGATGCTCGGCTACGTCGGCCACCCCGAGGAGACCGCCGATACCCTGCGCAAGCACGCCGACGGCTATACCTGGCTGCACACCGGCGATCTTGGCGTTATGGACGAGGACGGCTTCATCTACTTCCGCCAGCGCATCAAGCGCATGATCGTCACCTCCGGCTACAACGTCTACCCCTCCCAGCTCGAAAACGTCATCGACGCGCATCCCAAGGTCCGCATGAGCTGCGTCATCGGCGTGCCGGACGCCTACAAGATGCAGAAGGTCAAGGCCTTCGTCGTCCTGCAGGTGGGCGTCGAGCCCACCCAGGAGGTTCGCGACGAGCTCATGGAGCACTGCCGCCGCAATATCGCCAAGTACGCTCTGCCCTATATGATCGAGTTCCGCCAGGAGCTGCCCAAGACCCTCGTGGGCAAGGTCGCCTACAAGGTGCTCGAGGCCGAGGAGCTCGCCAAGCTCCGCGCGGAGGACGCCGCCAAGAGCGCCGCCCGCCCGCAGGAGGGCTTCGCCGCCGAAGAGGACGACGCCGCCCAGCCGCAGGCGCGGTAGGCTGTTGCCGACTTCCGGGGTAACGGCGGTGCTCCGCCCCGCTCCCCGCTTAAGGGGCCATTGGCCCTTAAGAATCCTTTATTGGGGGACAACATAGAAACAGGCAAATTGGTTCTTTCGCAAGAACTGCGCACAAAAAGCTCAAGGCTTCGGGATCTGATCTTAGAATCCCG
>CACZOT010000218.1 GCA_902782795.1 uncultured Eubacteriales bacterium
GGTTTTCCTGCTGGTCGAGGAAATGGCCGGTCTTCTGCCCGTTCGGGATGTCCACCAGCATTTTTGCATCGTGCTCGCGGATTTCGACCTGCGCCGGCACTTCTCCCCGGATGCAGCGGCTGAGCTGTTTGAGCCCTTCCTTCTCCCGGACTGGCACGTCGTTGCGCTCCCAGATGCCCTTGGGATGAAACAGCGCTTCCAAAATCTGCACGATTTCATCCTTCCAGAGGTCCATGCCCAGGGAAACGGTCTGAAAGCTCAGATAGTCGCCGAATTTGTCGACCGTAAGCCCCGGAAGTCCGTCCGACTCTCCGAAGACGACCCGGCAGGAGTCGGAGAAACCCAGGGATTTTCGATAACTCCAGGCTTCTTCGATGCGCTTTTGAAAGAAGGCGCGGTCGATTTCTTCGTTTCTGTCCCGTGTCAGAATACGCACGGTGATTTTGGATTTTGAATTGAAATACCCCTTTGCGACAAAGCGCATCCGGCTGTCGAGGATTTCCACAATGCAGCCGTCGGTGCAGGTGTCGTCGATCCAGTCGATCTCGTTGTCGTAGATCCAGAATCCGCCGTGCTGAATGTCGATTTCCTCTCCGCGCCGTAAACAAACCTGCGGAAGCTCCATGCTCTTACCCTTTTTTCTGAACTTCGGACGAATGGGCTCGTCCCTGCATTTTAATCCTTCGGCGTCTGGATAAAGGTCCAGGCGTCCCGGCACATGTCGTTGACGTCGAGCTTCGCGGTCCAGCCGAGAACCTCCTTTGCCTTGTCGGCGTTTGCCCAGAAGCCGGGCAGATCGCCGTCTCTGCGCGGGCCGATCACATAGGGCACGTCGATGTGGTTTTCCTTCATAAAGGCGTTGATGAGCTCCAAAACCGAGATGCCGTTGCCGGTGCCCAGATTGAACGCCTCGGCGCCGGTATGATCCTTCGCGTATTCCAGAGCCGACAGGTGGCCCTTGGCCAGATCGACCACGTGCAGGTAGTCTCTGAGGCAGGTGCCGTCCGGTGTGTCGTAGTCGTCGCCGAAGACTGTGAGCTTCGGCAGCTGACCGGCCGCAACTCTGGCCACGTAGGGCATCAGATTGTTCGGGATGCCGTTGGGATCGTCTCCGAGCAGGCCCGAGGGATGCGCGCCGATGGGGTTGAAGTAGCGCAGCAGCACCGCGCAGAAATCCGGGTGGGCGGCGGTGTAATCCGTCAGGATGCGCTCGATCATTACCTTCGTCCAGCCGTAGGGGTTGGTGGCGGAGGTGGACATGGTCTCGACGTAGGGGCTGGGATTGTCCGGCCCGTAGACGGTGGCGGAGGAGGAGAAGACGATGGTCTTGCAGCCGTGCTTCGCCATGGCGTCGAACAGGTTCAGGGAGCCCGTGAGGTTGTTGTGGTAGTACCACCAGGGTTTCTGCACCGATTCGCCCACCGCCTTGAGTCCGGCGAAGTGGATCACGCCGTCAAAGTGCGCGCCGTCGAACGCCGCGTTCACGGCGGCGGCATCGAGCAGGTCCGCGACGATCAGCGCGGGACGGCGGCCGGCGATCTGCTCGATCGCGTCGACGACGCTCGCCTCGGAATTGCTGAGATTGTCCAGAATGGTGACGTCATAGCCGCTGCGCAGCAGCTCGACGACGGTATGGCTGCCGATGAACCCGGTGCCGCCGGTGACGAGGATATGTTCCATGTTACGCTTCTCCTTCGATGAATTTGACGATCATTTCGTTGGTCAGACTGATGCCGTTGTCGTGATAGACGGCGCGCAGCTCCTCGCGCGGCACCCACGCGCCCTCCGCCAGCTCGACGTGGTCGACGTGGATCTCGTCCGCGCCGTCCACCTCGCACCAGTAGCCCATCAGCAATCCGCCGCCGGAGATGCCCCACGGCTGGCTCTTGTAGTAGCGGAGGTTCTTGACCCTCAGGCCGACCTCCTCCATGACCTCGCGGTGCACGGTCTCCTCCACGGTCTCGCCGATCTCGGTGAAGCCAGCGATGAGGGCGAAGCGCGTCGCGCCGGGGCGGTTGGCGTACTTTGTGAGCAGCAGACGGTCGCCGTGCGTCACGGCGACGATGACGGAGGGCATGATCTTGGGGAAGATCATGCTGCCGCAGTGCGGGCAGCGGAGCATGCGCAGCTCGCCGTCGTGCTCGGTGGGCGTGCCGCAGCGGCCGCAGAAGCGGTTGTCGCCGTACCATGTGGCAAGATGGAAGCCCGTCACCGCGGCGTAGGCGCGGTGGCGCGGCTGCGCCGTGCGGAACAGGCCGACGTCCTCGTAGGAAAAACCGTCGACCGTCAGCGGATCGTCGCTGCGGCGCAGGAAATAGCGCTCCTCTCCGACGGAGAAGAGATAGGTGACCGTGCCGCCGACGTGGGCGTAGGTCGGGAAGGCGAGCGCGCCGCCTTCCGTGGCGCAGAGCAGCTTCCTGCCCGCAAAGCACAGCACGAAATCGTGCGGCGTGGGCCGGGCGGCGGGGTCGTACTGATTGTCAAGATGCAGCGGGGCGATATCCTGGATCATGGCGGGCCTCCTGTCATACGGGTGAATCATCAAGGCATTTATTATAACAAAGAACGCTTGACAAATCAACTCAAATCCTTTATATTACATCCGAATACGACAATGCGTGGAAGAGGACGAGTAGGGACGCAGTTCCGGCGAAGAGAGCCGCTGTTCGGTGCAAGGCGGTGCGGAGCGCGTGTCGAAGATCACCTCGGAGCAGCCGGCTGAACGATCGAGTAGGCCAGGACGGGGGCGCCCGTTATCGCGCGGCCCGCTTTCGGCGGGCGTGAGGGGCCGCCGATCGGCGGCAAGAAGAGTGGTACCGCAGAGGTTTGCGCCTTTGTCTCTTGGGAGACAGGGGCGCTTTTGTTATTCATTCGCAACACAATGCCGATACAGGAGGAAAAAGGGCACATGGATTACAAACAGACGCTCAACATGCCGAAGTCCGGCTTCCCGATGCGCGCGGGCCTGCCGATGCGCGAGCCGGAGATGCTGCGCCGCTGGGAGGAGATGGATCTCTACGGCGAGATGCTCAAAAAGAACGAGGGCAAGCCGCGCTTCGCCCTGCACGACGGCCCGCCGTTCTCCAACGGCGACCTTCACATGGGCCACGCGCTGAACAAGGCGATCAAGGACTTCATCACGCGCTCCTACGCCATGCGCGGGTACTATACGCCCTACATTCCCGGCTGGGACAACCACGGCATGCCCATCGAGAGCGCGATCATCAAAAAGAACAAGCTCAACCGCAAGGCCATGAGCATCCCCGAGTTCCGCTCCGCCTGCCATGAGTTTGCCGACCACTATATCGACGTGCAGCGCACGGGCTTCCGCCGCATGGGCGTCGTGGGCGACTGGGAGCATCCCTACAAGACCATGGACCCCGGCTTTGAGGCCGCGGAGGTCAAGGTATTCGGCGCGATGTTCCGCAAGCGCTATATCTACAAGGGCCTCAAGCCCGTGTACTGGTGCCCCAAGGACGAGACGGCGCTGGCCGAGGCCGAGATCGAGTATCAGGACGATCCCTGCACGACCGTGTA
>CACZOT010000219.1 GCA_902782795.1 uncultured Eubacteriales bacterium
CGCATCTGCCCGATCCCGGCGGCGCTCATGTTGAAGGCGTTGCAGTAGCAGGGATAATACGGCGAGCCGTCCGCAAACGCGCGATGGTCGAAAAAGTCGAAATAGGGTTCTTCCAGATCCGGCGTCAATGCCATTATGCGTATATCCATCGTTTGCCTCCTTCGCGTCCCGGTTTGACGAAGGCCCGGCGGCCGCTCCGCTAAAGGCCGCGCTCCTCCATGAGAAGACGCTCGCTCAGCCATCGGGCGACGCCGTCCTCTTCGTTGGATCGGGCGATCTCATCCGCCGCCCCACGGACCTCCGGCACCGCGTTGGCCACCGCGACGCCGACGCCGCACAGCTTCAGCATGTCGATATCGTTCAGGTCGTCCCCAAAGGCGACGATGTCCCCCAGGCCGACCCCGCAGGCCCGCGCGAGGGCACGGATCGCCGCGATCTTTCCGGAATCGGCCGGAATGAAGGCGTACCACTGTTCGCCGCGGTAACACTGCAGTTTGCAGCGCGCCGCCGCGGCGATCGCTTTGGCGAGGGATTCGTCCGGCAGCTCGGCCACGATCTTGTTCGCCCGGATCTCCAGGGGAGAAGCGTAGTCACAATACACCGCCTTATGCAGTTTTTCGGACTGGGCGATCCGCTCGCTGTTCCAGTACACCGTTTTTCCGCAGGCCACGGTGATCTCCGCCTCCGGGGCGGCCTGACGGATCCTTTGCACGATGGCGTTTGTTTCCCCTGCGGAAAACGCGCAGGAGTAGATACGCTCGCCGCCCGCATGGACGAGCGTCCCGTCCGTCGTGATCTCATAATCCGGGCGCAGCAGGGCGATATACCGCTCCGCGCCGATCCAATACCTGGCGGTGGCGATGGCGAACCGGATCCCTTTCGCCCTGCACGCTTCGAGGACCCGAAGCGTTTCCTCCGAGACGCTTCCGTCTTCTCTCAGAAGGGTATGGTCCAGGTCCGAGAGGATCAATCTGATCATAACAACCTCCTCAGGCGGCATAGGGCGTGGTACTGCACCGAATATATGATGGAAAGGTTGAAACGATTATACGTTGTCCGGCGTGTAAAGTCAATTTCTCCGCCTTTTCAGCGGAAAGAACACGCCCTTTTCGCGCCGGCGGTTGCGCGAAAGGTGCGAACGTGCTATGATAGCATGTCGGAATTGTGGCGAACGATCGCCCCGCAAGGAGGAAGACGCTCTTGTTTACCGCGCAGTTTGGCGAACCCTATCCGCCCACGATTGACGGCGTCGGCCAGGTAATGTACGCCTATTGCCGCTTTTTGCCGAAGCTCGGGCACAGGAGCGTGTACGTCGCTCCGAAAAACGGCGATCCGGACGCCGCGCAGTGCGAAAAGCTGCTCTATCCCGGCCTGCGCCTGGGGCGGACGGCCTACCGCGTGGGCTTCCCGCTCCTGCACGGGAAGACGCGCCGCGCCCTGCGCGCTCTGCCGCTAGATATCGTCCACGCCCATTCGCCCTTTATGTCCGGCCACGCCGCGCGGCGCATCGCCCGCAGGAAGGGCATCCCGCTCGTGGCCACTTTCCACAGCAAATATTACGACGACGCCCTGCGCGCCACCCATTCCCAGGCGCTGGCGCGCTTCGTGGTGCGCTACGTCGTGGATTTTTACGACACCTGCGACGAGGTCTGGGCCGTGAACCAGGCCACCGCGGACGTCCTGCGCGAATACGGATACCGCGGCCCGTTGCTCGTCATGGAAAACGGCACGGACATGCGCGAGGCGGACCAGGCCGCCGACGCGCAGGCCCTGCGGGGCATGGCCCTCCGGGAGGGCGTGCCCACGCTGCTGTTCGTGGGGCAGCAGGATATCAAGAAGAACACGGAGGGCGTGCTGCGCGCCTGCGCCCTGTTGCGCAAGATGGGCGAGCCCTTCCAGCTGATCATGGTGGGGGAGGGACAGGACCGCCATCACCTGGAGCGCCTGGCGGACGATCTGGGCATTTCCGGCCAGACGCGCTTCACCGGCGCCATCCGGGACCGGGCGCTGCTCATGGCGCTCTATCGCCGGGCGGACCTCTTCGTCTTCCCCTCGCTCTATGACAACGCGCCCATGGTGGTGCGCGAGGCCGCCTCGGAGGGCACGCCCTCCCTGCTGGTCCGGGGGAGCTGCGCCGCCGAGGGCGTGCGCCACGGCGAGAACGGGTATCTGTGCGAGGATTCCCCGGAGAGCATCGCCCGGGGCATCCTGGAGGCCCTGCCCACCTGCGAACAAACCGGCGCCGCCGCTCGGGAGACCATCCCCCTGAGCTGGGACGAGGTCTCGCGGCGCGTCGTGGAACGCTACGAGGACCTCTGCGCGAAAAAGCGCGCGGGAAGGGGAGGAACAAAATGATTGAGACCATCCTTCTGGACGCGGGCGGCGTGCTCGTGTACCCGGCGACGGGCCTGTGGCTGCGGCCCAGGGGGTTTCATGAGATCATAGACAAATACCTCGCCGGCGTGGACCCGGAGGCCCACAGGCAGGCGCTGCACGCCGCCGCCCGGGCCAAGACCGAGGACGAGCACATGTACACCGAGGAGATCGAATGCGTCCATATGCGCGAGCTCTTCTCGATCTGCTACCGCGAGAAGCTCGGCCTGCCCGTCACGGACGGGGAGCTGGACGCTCTGGCCGTGGCCCACGTCTACGATACCGGCCGCTACGCCCTCTACGACGACGTCCTGCCCACCCTCGCCAAATGGAAGGAGCAGGGCCTGCGCCTGGGCCTGGTCAGCGATACGCTGCCCTCCCTGCGGCGCTCGCTCCTGGAGCAAGGGGTGCTGCCGTATCTGGAGGTCACGTCGCTCTCCTGCGACAACGGCGTGCTCAAGCCGGACGCGCGCATGTGGAAAAAGGCCCTGGAGGGCCTCGGAGTAACCGCCGGGGGCACCATCTTCGTGGACGATCTGGACAAGAACCTCCTGGGCGCGCGGCGCGTGGGCATCCGCGCGGTGAAGATGGCGCGCGCAATCTACACCGAGGAAGCCCCCGCCCCGAGCGACTGGGACGGGCCCGTGGTCCACTCGCTGGAGGAGCTGGACGCGCGCCTCGGGGAGCTGTAAGGGATGATCGGCGGCTAACGAGGCGATCACCCTCTGCGGCTCGACGCGCTTTCGCGAGGAGTTCGAGGAGGCCCGGTATCGGCTGACGCTCGCGGGGAAGACCGACATCAGCGTGACGACATGCTAGCGAAACAACAAGGAGCGGACGCGAAGGCGTCCGCTCACTGTTTTGTTCCGCGCCAGGATCAGGGTTTTTGGGCGACGATGAGATAGCGGTGGACGGTCCCGTCGATGCGGCCGCCGGCCTCGATGCGCTTTTGCAGCTCCATCAGGCGCGGGAAGCACTTCTCCACCGAGAACCCCGTGAATTCCCATTCGATGATGCGCGCGAACCAGACGAAGGCGCCCACGTC
>CACZOT010000220.1 GCA_902782795.1 uncultured Eubacteriales bacterium
AAGAGGAAGCTATCGACACGTCCAAAAAGGTAAAGATCGCTATTATCGGCACCGGCTGGATCGCCGAGAGCCACATCGCTAGCTACATCAACTGCCCCGACGTCGAGGTCGTCGCCGCCGCGGATCTCATCCCCGGCAAGGCGGAAGCCTTCATGAAGCGCTTCGGCGTGGAGAACGTCCGCTTCTACCCGGACCACAAGTCCCTGATCGACAATGAGAAGGACCTCGACGGCGTGAGCATCTGCACCTACAACACGCAGCACGCCAACGTCGCCATCTACGCGCTGGACCACGGCCTCAACGTCCTGCTCGAGAAGCCGCTGTGCGTCACCACTGAGGAAGCTATCGAGATCGTCAAGGCCGAGAAGCGCTCCGGCAAGATCCTCACCATCGGCTTCCAGCCCCGCGGCGACGAGAACATGAAGATGATCAAGAAGATCGTCGATTCCGGCGTCCTCGGCGAGATCTACTACATCCAGACCGGCGGCGGCCGCCGTCGCGGCATCCCGAACAGCACCTTCATCGAAAAGTCCACCGGCGGTATCGGCGCCCTGGGCGATATCGGCTGCTACAGCCTGGATATGGTCCTCAACGCCATCGGCTATCCGAAGCCCCTGACCGTTTCCGGCTACAAGTCCGATTTCTTCGGCACCAATCCGGAATACGCCACGCCGGACCGCTTCCACACCGCAGAGGAGAACGCCAAGCGCTTCAGCGTCGATGATTTCGCCGCCGCATTCATCCGCCTGGAGGGCGGTATCATCCTGGACTTCCGTATCTCCTGGGCCATGCATCTGGACACCCCCGGTGATACCGTCATCCTCGGCAAGAAGGGCGCCCTGCGCATCCCCTCCACCGAGTGCTGGAACGGCACCGTCGGCGGCCCGATGACCCTCTATTACGACCTGGCCGGCGAGCGCATGCAGGCCACCATCCCGATCCTCGAGGCCAAGGGCAAGGGCGGTCTGTTCGACAAGAAGATCCGCTCCTTCGTCGACGCCATCAAGTATAATCTCCCGGCGCCGGTCCCGACCAGCCAGATCTTCTACAACCAGGCCATTATCGACGGTATCTGCAAGAGCGCCGAGCTCGGCCGCGAGATCGAGCTGGATCTCCCCAAGGATCTGTTCTAATATCCGGTCTTCTCGTTTCCCGGAGCGGCCTTGCGGCCGCTCCGGGCCTTACAAATCGGTCATAACAGAAAGGATGGGACAGGTATCATGAGCAAGTTTCGCGTAGGTCTTATCGGTTGCGGCGGCCGCATGACGGGCGCCCACATGAAGGCGTTCGAGCGTATGGACGACGTCGAAGTCGTCGCCATCGCCGAGCCGGTCGAGGAGCGTCGCCTTGCCGCGCAGAAAAAGTATTCCCTGCCGGACGAGCGCTGCTACAAGGACCACAAGGAGTTCTACGCCAAGGAAAACAAGAGCACCCTGGACGCCATCTTTATCGCCATCGAACCCACCGCGCATGATCGCATGACCGAGCTGTGCGCCGTGGAGATGGGCATCCCCTTCCTGGTGGAGAAGCCCATGGCCTTGGATATCGACTTGGCCAAGGAGATCGCGGAGAAGGTCGAGGCCAAGGGCCTGATCACCGCCGTCGGCTTCCAGGACCGCTATCTGGACCTCATGGACCTCATCAAGGCCGAGCTGCCCAAGCATAAGGCCGGCGGCCTCGTCTGGGGCGCCTGGATCGGCGGCATCCCCGGCGTGTGGTGGTGGCAGAAGAAGTCCACCTGCGGCGGCCAGCTGCTCGAGCAGAACATCCACATCCTGGACGGCCTGCGCTGGCTCTACGGCGAGCCGCTGAGCGTGTATGCCACCAATACCACCGGCATGGTCAAGGCCGGCGAGGACGCCAGCCCCGAGTACGACACCGATGACCATTCCACCGTCGTGTTCCGTTTCCCGAACCATGTCACCGCCACGCTCGTCAGCGGCGATTACATCCAGAACCGCTTTGATTCCAAGCTCAGCGGCTTGGTCATCTCTCTGAGCGACATGGTGATCGAGTACCACCTGCGCAACAACGTGCTCTTCAAGAGCGCCAAGGAGATCCGCGACGTGTACCGCAACGAGGATCAGACCTACACCCTCGATCGCGCCTTCATCGACGCCATCAAGACGAACAATCCCGCTCTCGTGCGCAGCCCCTATCAGGATGCTTACAAGAGCCTCAAGCTCGCCTTCGATTGCAACAAGTCCATGGAGACCGGCGAAGTCATCTACTACGACAGGTAATCTCCTAAAAGGAAAAAGCGCCGCGGCCTCTACGCCGCGGCGCTTTTCTATGCCTCATCGGAAAGAACACATGGATACGAGATCGGCCGCGAGCCCCTTGACCGAACGGCACCCCTCGCCCTCCCGCCAGGCCCGCGCCAGAAGCAGGGGAGAGCGCTTTTCCAGGGCCTGCACGCGCAGATTCACATAAGCGCGGTATTGGCGCAGGGCCTCCCCGGCAGATGGAGAAAAGACCTCCGAGCGGGCGATCTGCGCATCCAGCCAGGAGCGGCTCGTGCGCAATTCGCGCAGCTTGAAATCACGGCGCAGATAGCTCGAGGCTCGGTGTTCCTCGCCGCCGGAATTGTCTCCATGCCGCCGATGACAGGCCAAAGGCGCGTCCAGAAACGCCATGGCCCCGCGTGAAGCGGCAAGCAAAGCGAGGACACGATCATGTGGCGCGTCGATCTGAACGGCGTCCATACGTACCTCGTTCCAGAAACGCGCGGTCATGGCCATGCACATGCCCGGCCAGCGAAAGCCCGTCACCACTTCTCGCTCGGAAACGCGTCGAACGGCGCCGGTCCCCGGGGAATCCGGATAGCGTGCACTGGTAAACGACCTGCCCTCGCCGTCGATGAGCGTATGCCCGCAGGCGAGAAGGCTGATCGACGGGTCCGCGAGAAAGGTGTCCCGCATGCGCTCGATCTTCTCTGGTTTCCAGAGATCGTCCTGATCGCACAGAAAGACGAGATCTGCCCGGCAGAGCGTAACTGCGCGGTAGAAATTCTGCGCATACCCAAGCTTTTTGCCATTCTGGGCGAAATGGATGCGTTCCCCGAGAGGATGCTTCTGGGCGTAGGCACAGACGAACTCCGCGGAACCATCCATGGAGCCGTCATCGCATACGACGATCTGGTCCGGAGCGACGGTCTGCGCGAGCAGGGAATCAAGCTGTCGCTCGACGTATTCCCGCCCGTTGTAAAGCGCCATGGCCACCGCGATCCGCATCTCATCCCACCCCTTCTATAAAAAGACTATGGTTTGTTTTATACAATATCAGATAAACAGACCAAAGTCTGCAAGCTACATTTCGCTGCTATCCCCGTGCTTTGCGATTTGCTCGTTGAGCAGATCGATGTTTCCGCAACCCATGGTGATCACAACGTCGCCCTGCTTCCAGTGACCGCGCAGGAAGGCCTCCGCGTCGTCGAAGGAGGGGGCCCAATCGGCGCGAACGCCCCTTTTGCGCAGATCGCGCACGAGCATGCCACTGTTCAGCGTCGGATCGGGCTTTTCGCGCGCGCACATGATATCTGTGATGAGCACGCGGTCCGCCTCGGAGAAGACCTCCAGGAACTCGCTGTACAGCGTGCGCGTGCGGGCGTAGGTGTGCGGCTGCCAGACAGCCCAGAGAGTCTCGTGCGGCTGCTGAGAGGCGTTATGGACGGCGTTGCGGATCTCCGCGGGCGCGTGGCTGTAATCTGTGTACAGCCGCACGCCGTCGGTGACGCCGGTCAGCTCGAAGCGACGCTTGGGGTTTTCGAAGCGCCCCAATGTCGCGGAGACACTGCTCATGGGCACCTGGCAGATATCCGCCACCGCGATGGCCGCCAAGGCGTTTAGCACGCTGTGCGCACCGGGGATGCGCAATTCCACCTCGGCGATGGGGTGGCCGAAAAGCGTTGCGGTAAAGCTGGCGCAGCCGGTCTCGTCGTAGGAGATCTGCTCGGCAGTGACCTCGTTGAAGGGCTGGAGACCATAGCTGCGCGTCCGGCGCGAGCAATTCTCCATGACGCGGCGCACGCGCTCGTCGTCGCCGCAGCCGACTACCCAGCCTCCGGAAATGGTCTGCCCGGCGAAGGTGGCGAAGGCTTCTTCGATGTGTTCGATGTCGCCGTAGGTGTCCAGGTGGTCCTCGTCGATGTTGAGGATCACGGCGACGCGCGGGTAGAGCTTGAGGAAGCTGCGCGCGTATTCGCAGGCTTCGACGATGCAAAAATCACCCTTGCCCAGACGGGTGGAGCCGCCGAACGCCGCCAGCTCGCCGCCGATATGCACGGTCGGGTCCAGCCCGGCTTCCATGAAGATCTGCGAGATCATGGAAGTGGTGGTGGTCTTGCCGTGCGTGCCGCTGACGCAGATCGGCGCGGGGAAGGAGGAGGCGACAAGTCCCAGGAGCTCGCTGCGCTCCAGCATGGGAAGTCCGAGTTCCGCCGCCTCGGAGCGTTCGGGATTGTCCTCGGGGATGGCAGCCGTGTAGACCACCACGTCCGCGCCGACGACCTGCCCGCGCTTCTGGCCGATGAATACACGGATGCCTTCGGCCTCCAATGCCTCAGTTTTGTGGGACGCGGTCGCGTCCGAACCCGTTACTGCCACGCCGATGGAGTGAAACAGCTTCGCCAAGCCGGACATGGAACTCCCGCCGATACCGATAAAGTGCATCCGCTTGGAACGGAACGCTTCCAGGGAAGATGCCTGCATAATCGCCAAACCCTCCACTATACTCAAGTACTGCCATTATACGCCGCTTTGGGCGTTTCTGCAACCAAGGAGAAGGCGGCGAACCCCAGGTTAATAGTTCGTAATTCAGGGAAAATTCTTTGTATAGCTATAGAAATCGTTCGGGAAAAGTCGTATAATAGCGAACGATTGCGACGTGAAACAAAACGGAGGGAGACCCAATGGAGAGAATCAAACGCGGCGAGCGACTTGCGGCGATGGCTCGCATCCTTACGGCGGCACCGAACCGCCTGCACACGCTGGGCGAATTCTGCGTGCTGTTCGATACGGCGAAATCTACCGTCAGCGAGGATATCGATATCCTGCGCGAGGCCTTCGCACGCTTCAACCTGGGTACGGTGCTGACTGTGGCCGGGGCTGCGGGCGGCGTGATGTACCGTTCGCTCGTGAGCCCGTCCAGCGCTGAGGATACCCTGGGAGAGCTGGCGCAGCGCCTCAGCGAGCCGGGCAGGCTGCTTCCTGGCGGCTTCCTCTATACGGCGGACGTGTGCTCCCATCCGGATACCGCGGGCCGCATCGGCGAAATCATGGCCTCCATGTACTGCGCGGAATCTCCGGATTTTGTGCTCACTATGGAGACGAGCGGCATACCGATCGCGCTGATGACCGCGCGCGCTCTGGACGTGCCGCTGGTCATCGCCCGGCGTGACAGCCGCGCCTATGAGGGCCCGGCCGTGAAGATCAATTACGTGGCGGGCGGCGACCGCATCGAGACCATGACCTTGGCCCGCAAGGCCGTGCGTCCCGGCAAGCGTGCCCTGATCATCGACGATTTCACCAAGGGCGGCGGGACGCTGCGCGGCATGGCGGAAATGATGAACGAATTCGACGCGCCCGTGGTCGGCATCGGCGTGATGATCGCCACCGCTGAACCCGCGCGTAAGCGTGTAGACGGTATTCGCGCCCTCCTCACCCTGGAGAGCACGGACGCCGAGAGCGGCACCGCCGTGGTACGGCCCATGCCGCTGTTCTAAGCAGGAAACGGTTGCTTCGGATACAAAAGCCGCCGCGCTGAACGAGCGCGGCCGCCCGCGGAAAGCCCCCTCGAACGGGAGCTTTCCGCATCACTGCGTTTTGGATTTATCCGGGAGGGATCGGAAAATGATCGTGATCGTCGGCCTGGGGAACCCCGGGAGCGAATACAGCCACACGCGCCACAACGTCGGCTGGGATATCGTGGATGTGCTCTCGCAGCGCAACCACATCCCTCTGGCGCGAAAAAAGTGCAAAAGCATCGTGGGAGAGGGAATGATCGCCGGGAAGAAGGTCGTGCTGGCGCAGCCGCAGACCTTTATGAACCTCTCCGGCGAGGCCGTCGTGCAGCTTCGGGAGTGGTACAAGCCCGAGGAGGGGAATCTCCTCATCTGCTATGACGATTGCGACCTTTCCGAAGGCGTACTGCGCTTCCGCGAAAAGGGCAGCGCCGGCACGCACAATGGCATGCGCAATATCGTCGCCCTCACCGGGACCACAGAGATCGCCCGGCTGCGCTGCGGCATCGGCCGCCCGCCGGAAAGGTGGGATCTGAAGGACTGGGTCCTGTGCGGGTTCCGCACGCGCGAAGAGCGGGAAATGATGTTCGATAGCTACATGCGCGCGGGCGAGGCCATAGAAGCTTGGATCGCCGGCGGGCCAAAGGCGGCTCTGCGCAAGGTGGCCGAGGCGAACGCCCGCTTTGCCAAAAACGATTGACGGAGGGATCAATGGCCAATTCAGATACGCTGCGCTGCCTCTTCGAGCCCATGGAGGCTTTGGAGAGCTTCCGCACGCTCAACAACGCCCTGGACGATATCGGGCTGCATATGGCCTACGGGCTGGACGACAGCCAAAGAGCCCATCTGCTCGCCGCGCTGCAGCGCAAGAGCGGGCGGACGCTCCTTGTCGTCGCGCCGAACGATATGGCCGCCCAGCGTCTCGCTGATGATCTTGGCGCGCTGCTCGGCGGCTCGGCCGTCGCCTATTTCCCAGCGCGGGAGGTCTCCTTCCAGCGCGTGGCAGCTTCCAGCCGGGAGATCGCCGTGCGCCGACTGGAAGCGCTGGGCATGCTGGTGGGGGGAAGGCTCAAGGCCCTGGTCGCGCCTGCAGACGCCCTCATGTACCGGCTCATGCCGCGCGAGCTGTTCACGGGTAATATGCTGCGCATCAAGGAAGGCCAGCGGCTCGACCCTCGAGAGGCCGTGGAAAAGCTCGTCGCCGCGGGATACGAGCGTGTGGATGTGGTCGAGGCGCGCGGTCAATGCGCCGTGCGCGGCGGCATTCTGGACGTATACCCCGTGGGCTGCGCCAACGCCATCCGCGTGGAGTTCTTCGACGACGAGGTCGATTCCCTGCGCGATTTCGACGTCATGACCCAGCGCTCCATCGAGCGCCGCGCTCAGGCGGACCTCTACCCGGCCAGCGAGGTACTCATCACGCCGGAGATGGCCGCGCGCGCCGCGGATCGCCTTCAAAAGGCCCTGGACGAGGCTTCCGGTAGCGGCGAGGAAGAGAGCGCCGACGAGCAGCAAAAGCAGCTCGAGGAGCAGTTCGATCTCATCCCCTTCGAGGAATTCTTCCAGATGACCGAGGACGCCTCAGACGAGGAAATGCCCTCCATGTGGGAAATCGGCTCGCGTCCCTCCAAGGAGAGTCAGCCCAAGCCCGAGAAACCGGAAAAGCCTCGCCGCACGCCGCATACGCCTCTGGAGAAGAATTTCCAGCCGCGCGTCGACGCCCTGCGCGAGGAAAAGCTCTACACGCACCTCTCCAGCGAGGCTCTCATCCCGGCTCTGTACGAGCAGACGGACACCCTCGCCGATTATGTGGACGCGCCCATCATCGTGCTCGACCAGGTCGAACGGCTGAAGGAGCGCTGCGAAAACCGCTTCCTGGAATTCGAGGAACACTTCAAGACTGCGCTTTCCCGAGCCGAAGCCCTGCCGCTCCAGGCCCAGCTTCTCTACACCTGGGCGGAGCTGCGCGTCCGCCTGGACGGCCAGACGCTGCTGGCCCTCCAGCCCTTCCTGCGCACGCTCGAGGGCGAGCGCCTCAAGAGCCTGACCAAGTTCGAGGGCCTGGGCGCGTCGCAGTATCAGAGCAACGTGCGCGAGCTGGTGCGCGATATCGAAAAGTGGAAAAGGGAGAACTGGCGCATCGCCATCCTCGCGGGAGGCATCGCCCGCGGACATCGCCTGCACAAGGCTCTGTTCGATCTGGACTGCATGTCCGATTTCCGCGAGGAGCCGCCGCAGGAGCTGCCGGAGGGGCAGGTCACGATCCTGCCGGTCTCCATCGCGCGGGGCTTCCTCTATCCGGAGATCCGCCTCGCCGTCGTGGCCGAAGGGGACATCTTCGGCGTCTCGCGCCAGAAGACGCGCTCAAAGGCGCGCACGGGCGAGAAGGTCGCCGCGTTTACCGACCTGAACGTAGGGGATTACGTCGTCCACGAGAACCACGGCATCGGTCAGTATATGGGCACGGTGCGCCTCGCCAGCGAGGGCACCTTCCGCGATTTTCTTCATATTCGCTACGCAGGAGCGGATAAGCTTTACGTGCCGACGGATCAGCTCGACCGCGTGCAGAAGTACATCGGCTCCGAGGGCGAGGCACCGAAGCTCAACCGCCTCTCCGGGGGAGATTGGCAAAAGCAGAAGGCGCGCGTCAAGGCCTCCATCCAGGAGATTGCCGGGGAGCTGGTCAAGCTCTACGCTGAGCGCGCCAATATCGACGGCCACGCCTTCGCGCCGGATACGCCCTGGCAGCGCCAGTTCGAGGACGCCTTCGAATACGAGGAGACGCCAGACCAGGAGACCGCAATCGCCGAGATCAAGGCCGATATGGAAAAGCCCCAGGTCATGGACCGTCTCCTGTGCGGGGACGTCGGCTACGGAAAGACCGAGGTAGCCCTGCGCGCCATCTTCAAGTGTGTCATGGATGGCAAACAGGCTGCCCTCCTCGCGCCGACCACCATCCTCGTGCAGCAGCACTTCCAGACCGCGGTGAAGCGCTTCGCAGGGTTTCCGGTCGAGATCGATACCATCAGCCGCTTCCGCACGCCCGGCGAGCAGAAACAGGTCATCGAGAAGCTCAAGGAAGGGCGGATCGACCTCATCATCGGCACGCACCGCCTCCTGGCCAAGGACGTTGACTACAAAAACCTCGGTCTGCTCGTCGTGGACGAAGAGCAGCGCTTCGGCGTCAAGCACAAAGAGGCCATCAAGCAGCTCAAACGCTCGGTGGACGTGCTCACCCTTTCGGCTACGCCCATCCCGCGCACGCTGCACATGTCCATGGTCGGTATTCGCGATATGAGCCTTCTGCAAACGCCGCCCGAGGAGCGCTATCCCGTGCAGACCTACGTGGTCGAGTATTCCGATGGCCTCGTGCGGGACGCCATCCTGCGCGAGCTTTCGCGCGGCGGCCAGGTGTACGTGCTCTACAACCGCGTGCAATCCATCGAGGCCATGCACGTCCGCCTGAGAAAACTCGTGCCCGAGGCGCGCATCGCCGTCGGCCACGGGCAGATGCGAGAACACGCCCTGGAGGACGTCATGCTTGATTTCTACGAGGGCAAGTACGACGTGCTCCTGTGCACCACCATCATCGAGGCGGGCCTGGACGTGCCGCGCGCCAATACACTCATCGTCTGCGACGCGGACCGCTTCGGCCTGGCGCAGCTCTACCAACTGCGCGGGCGCGTGGGGCGTTCCAACCGCCTCGCGTACGCCTACCTCACCGTCAGCCCGAACCGCGTTCTCACGGAATCGGCCGACAAGCGCCTCTCCGCCATCCGGGAATTCACGGAATTCGGCTCCGGCTTCCGCGTCGCCATGCGGGATCTGGAGATCCGCGGAACGGGCAATCTCCTCGGCAGCGAGCAGAGCGGCCACATGGCCTCCGTTGGCTACGATCTCTATGTGAAGATGATCGAGGAGACCGTTAAGGAGCTGAGAGGGGACGTGGGCAAGGGAGATATCACCACCAAGGTGGAGCTGCGTGTCGACGCCTTCCTTCCCCAGGAATACGTTTCCAGCGACGCTGTCCGCGTGGAGATGTACAAAAAGATCGCCTCCATTACCGACGAGGCTTCGCGGGACGACCTCCTGGAGGAGCTCATCGACCGCTTCGGTGACCCGACGCAGCCGGTGCTGAATCTCGTTGATATCGCGCACCTCAAGGGCCTCTGCTCGCGGATCGGCATCGATCTGGTCAACTGCAAGGGCGGGGCGCTCGTCATGCGCTTCTCGCAGATGGCGCGCGTCAAGCCGGAACATCTCATCACCGCGATGCACGGCCACGAACGGCAGCTGCGCCTTGCCGCAGGCTCGGCGACCTCGCTGCTCTTCAGCCTGCCCGGCGCGAAGAAGAGCGACGAGGATCTCCTGCGCGCCGCCGTGCCGGTGATGGAGGACGTCGTCGATAAGATCACCGCCATGCAGGCCCAGGACGGCAGCGCCGTGGAGCGCGCCGCCGCCCGCGTGCTCGCGGCGGAGGAGGAGAGCAAATGAACAGGCAGAACCCGCCTCGCGGCGGCCGTAGAGAGGACCGCACCAGGGGGAAGACGACGGCCGCGCCGGAGCGGAGAAACCAGCGCCCCGAGTCCTCGCGCCCGCTCAGAAAACCCGCTTTGCCGAAGGATCCGTATCCCGTGAGCGCGTTCATCCCCGCCAGTGCATCGGAAATGCGCGCGCGCGGCTGGGACGCGCCGGATTTCGTCTTCGTCTCCGGCGACGCCTATGTCGATCATCCCTCCTTCGCGGCCGCGCTCCTTTCCCGCGTGCTGGAAAAGGCCGGGTACCGCGTGTGCATCCTCGCGCAGCCCGCCTGGCGGGATTGCGAAGCCTTTCGCGAATTTGGACGCCCCAAGTTGGGCTTTCTCGTCTCCGCCGGTGCGGTGGACAGCATGGTCAACAACCTGACGGCCGCCAAAAAGCGCCGCCATGAGGACGTCTACGCGCCCGGCGGCGAGGGCGGACATCGGCCCGACCGCGCCACCATCGTGTATTGCAACCGCATCCGCGAGGCGTGGGGGGATATCTTCATCGCCATCGGCGGCATCGAGGCTTCGCTGCGCCGCTTCGCGCATTACGATTATTGGGATGACCGCGTTCGCAATTCCATCCTCGTGGACAGCGGGGCGGATCTGCTCCTTTTCGGCATGGGCGAGAGGACCATCGTACAGATGGCCGACGCCCTGCGCGACGGGCTGGATCCGCGCGAAATGGCGATCCCCGGGACCTGTACGATGAATGCGGAGCCAGCCGAAGGATACCTCGTCGTCGCGCCGGAGGAGGAAGTCGCGCGCGACAAGGCCGCCTACGCGGAGGCGTTCCGCGTCCAGTATGACGAACAGGACCCCGTGCGCGGCCATGGCGTGGCGCAGAAGCATGGAAAGCGCTACCTGAACCAGCACAAGCCCGCCATGCCGCTCTCCCGCGAAGAGCTGGACGCCACCTATGCGCTGCCCTTCACGCGCCAGTGGCACCCTATGTACACGCCCATGGGCGGCGTGCCCGCCTTGGCGGAGGTGAAGTTCTCCATCGCCGCGGTGCGCGGATGCTTCGGCGCCTGCTCGTTCTGCGCGCTCAC
>CACZOT010000221.1 GCA_902782795.1 uncultured Eubacteriales bacterium
AACCATTTGGCGGCGTAGCTCAGTTGGCCAGAGCAATCGGTTCATACCCGGTCGGTCAGCGGTTCGAATCCACTCGCCGCTACCAAAGCCCCGTTCCTTTGGAACGGGGCTTTTCCTTTATGCCAGCGGCGGTGAAATTACAGGAACAGCTTCCGGTGCAGGACGCGCCGCAGGGGCGGGATGAACGAGGCCACGAAGAGGAACAGCCCCATCAGGCCGAAGCTGCTGGCGGAATAGAGCGACCAGCGGAACATGGGCGTATGGAATGTGATGTGCTGGAACAGCTCGATCAACATGGTCGCGCCGCCCAGCAGGAAGATGTATACGCCTGTGAGCAGGAGCTTGGCCTTGCCCTTGTACAGGGCCAGCCCCCAGGCGCCGAAGGTGGCCAGAAAGGCGATGCCCGTCACGGGGAAGGCGAAGGAGAGGAACCAGCGCCCGCCTGTCTTCAGGCAGATGTAGAGCAGATACCCGCCCGCCGCGGCGAAGCTCACCGGCAGAAACACGGCCGGATAATAGCGCCGGAACCAGAAGGGCAGGACGCAGGCGACGTAGGCCAGGGCGGCGCCGAGCATCACGTAGCCGGACCAGGCGACGCAGCCGTAGAGCCGCAGGCAGACGATCAGGCAGGCCAGGCAGGCCGTGAGGAGCAGCACCGTCAGGAAGGCCAGGGCCGCGAAGCGCGTGCTCCGGCTCCGCACGGGGTAGAGCTGGGCGTTGTAGTGGCGGTCAGCCTCGGGGGAAGGGGTCTCCGGGTCCCAGACGGGCGTGCCGCACAGGGGACAGCTCTTGACGCCGTCCTCCAGCCGCACGCCGCAGCGCACGCAATACATGGGTGTTTACGCCTCCTCGGCAGGATCGTTGCTTTCGATGGCGACCGGCACGCCCAGCTCCACCAGGCGGGAGAAGAAGCGCCGCTCCAGCTCGGTCTCATGGATGTTGCGGATCATGTTGATGCAGGTGACGTCGCCAAAGCTCGCCACGGAGCAGTTGTTCGGGTAGGTGTACTGCACGCCGATGATGAAATCAAACCGGCGCACAAAGGGGCGCATGGCTTCCGGCACTTTGACCGCCCCGAGGTTGGAGATGTTCAGGCAGCCCTTGGATTCGCCCACCAGCGAGTAGACCGTGCGCAGGGCGATGTTCTTGAGGAACAGCGGCGTCATCCGCATGGCCATCAGGCGCTGGGGGATGACGTTGGCGGCGATGCGGGCCGCCATCTTTTCCGGCGTGAGCTCCAGGGCAAGCTGGTTTTTGTACTCGCGGCAGAGGGCCTCGACGGTGTAATCGGCAAAGCGCGGGTCCACGCCCGGGTTGAGCGTGAGGGCGAAGTTGCGCAGCGTCCTGGCGCCGAAGACGGCGCGCAGGTTCACGGGGATGGTGATCTTCACCATCTTCCAGCGGCCGCGGCGCACGTGGGCGGCCTGGATCTCCGTCACGGCCTGGGTGAGCACGGCGCAGAGGAACGCCGTGACCGTGACGCCGTAGCGGTGGGCGGCCTCCAGCAGGGCCCTGGTGGAGACCACGCCGCAGGTCAGGTGCATGAAGCCGGTGGTATCGCGCGTGCCGGAGAGGCGGTAGGCGTTCTTCTCGGCGCGGCTCATGGCGAAGGGACCGGCGTATTTGTGGAAGGCGTCCTCGAGCTCCTCCGGGTCGGGCCGCTGCTCCGGGCCGAGCACGCCCTCCTCGCGGGGGATGGAAACGCCCCAGCGCCGCTCGATGTAGCGCGCGGCGAGGCTCTTGAGGAAGATCATGCCGCCGGTGCCGTCGGTGAGCACATGGAAGAACTCCACGGCGATGCGGTTGCGGTGCCAGAGCACGCGAAAGCAGCAGGAGCGCTGCTCCCGCCGGGACATGTGGGTGAGGGGGTAGGCGAACTCCTCCATGACGCGGGGCGGCGCGTCCAACTGCTCCAGGTAGTACCAGAACATCCCCTTGCCCAGGCGCACGAAGATCGAGGGGAAGCGCGGCATGAGATCGTCCAGGGCCGCCTGGAGGATCTCCGGGTCGATCTCCTCGGAAAGGGTCGCGCTCACACGGAAGGTGTTCACCCATTTGTGGCTGCGCACGGCGGGGAAGATCAGGGCGGCGTTATCCAGCCGCATCCATTTTCCGCTCATAGGACGACGCTCCTTAAAAACGCGCGGATGGCGTCCATATCGCCCTCGCGCTCCTTGAAGCCGTAAAAGACGTAGGCGTGCCAGAGGCCGGGGGCAACGGTCAGGCCGCTGCGGCAGCCCGCGGCAACGAGGGCCCCGTGCAGGCGCGTACAATCGGAGAGGAGGATCTCGTCGCCGCCGACGAACAGAAGGCTCTCCGGCAGGCCGGAAAGATCCCCGAACAGCGGCGAGACGAGGGGATCGCGCGCCTCCCCGGCGTAGTTGGCGGCGAAGCGGTCCAGCCGCGCTTTGGTGAGAGAGGGGTCGGCCGCGGCGTTTTCGGCGAAGCTCGGGCCGGACTGGGTCAGGTCCACCCAGGGGGAGATGCCCACCAGCCCGCCGGGCAGGGGCAGGCCCTCCGCTTTCAGGCGCAGGCACAGGCTGTAGATCAGCCCGCCGCCGGCGGATTCGCCGATGAGGGCGATCTTCCCGGCCGGGAACCGCTCCAGAAGGAAGCGATAGCTGGCCAGGGCGTCCTCCAGCGCGGCGGGAAAGGGATGCTCCGGCGCGAGGCGGTAGGCGGGGCAGAACACCGGCACCTTCGCGCCGGCGGCCAGCACGCGCCCGAACCACTTGGCGTACTGGAGGTCTCCGCAGCAGTAGCCGCCGCCGTGCAGATAGAGAACCGCGCCGCCCGCGCGCTTTCCCTCCGGCGTGAGCAGGGCCGCGGTGAAGGAAACGAACACGAAATCCTCCTCGCGGACGCGGCCGCTCACCAGGCGCTGCATCACCGAGGCCAGCAGGTTCTGGGCCATGCGCTCGCGCTCGATGGGCTCGCGCTCGGCCGCCAGGGTGATGCGCCGCAGCTGCGCGCGCAGGACGGGGATCATGCGGGAGGGGATCTTCGGCATGGCGGCGCGCCTCCTTTGGCGTGACGGTGGGGGAATCTACCGCTTCGCGGCGGCGAAGGCCCTGGCCTCGCGCAGCCAGGAGAAGAGCTCTTCGTCGAGCGCGGCGGCGTCCGCGAGAGCGACATGATGCGTCCAGCGGCCGGGATAGGGCTCCGCCGCGGCGAAGACGCGCTCGCTCTCGAGGCGACAGGGCAGGCCGAACGTGAGTACGAGGCCGCCGTCCCGCTTGCGGCGGGGAAGGCTGGCGCAGGCGAACACGCGCCGGTCGCACAGGGAGATCTGCGTGCGGCGCACGCGGACCTCCGGCGCGCCGGAAAAAGCGGTCAGGCGCGCGAGCAGGGCCTCGTACAGCGCCAGGCTTTGCGGGCGTCCCGCGAAAAAGAGCAGGGTCTCTGCGTCCATCGCCGCGCCTCCCTTCGGGCAAAAAAGAGACCGGAAGGAGGAGCGCAACTCCCTTCCGGCCGGGCTTATTTGCGGTAGACGATCAGAAGAGTGTCTCCTCGAACTGGTACTCGACGCGGGCGTAGACGCGCGCGTCGCTGTCGATGCACAGGGACGCCTTCGGCGCGTCTCCGCGCAAAAGGCCGCTCTCCGGCACCACGGCGGCCTCGCCGTCAAAGAGCAGGCGCGTGCCGGGCGCGGTGCGCACGCTCACGGAGAGGATCGTGCGGCTGCCGTGCTTGCCGCGCATCGCCTCCAAGAGATCCTTTTCGCGCGTCCAGGAACCGATCAGCATGCCTGAGTTGGCGTCCATGCGCGTCCCTCCCCCTGACAATGTACCTATAGTATACACCCGTTCGCGGGCGTTGGAAAGAAGAAACGGTTAAAATGCGCGCGCCGCTCAGGGAAGGAGACGGGAAAGCTCCTCCGGCAGGGGCGCCTCGAAGGAGAGGATCTCTCCGGTCGCGGGCTGGCGCAGGGTGAGGAAGGCGCTGTGCAGGGCGAAGCGGCCGGGCAGGTCCGCGCGCTCGGCGCCGTAGAGGAAATCCCCCGCTACGGGGCAGCCGATGTGGGCCATATGCACGCGGATCTGATGGGTGCGGCCGGTCTCGAGATCGAGCCGCAGGAGGCTGAGCCCGCCCGCGGAGCGCAGCGTGCGGTAGCGCGTGCGCGAGATCTTGCCGTCCGCGCGCACCTCGCGGCGCACGGTGGGGCCGTCCGCCTTGGCGATGGGCGCGTCCACCACGCCCTCTCTCGGCTCCGGCGCGCCTTCGACCAGGGCCAGATAGCCGCGCGCGAAGAGGGGCGTGTGCAATTGCGCCTGGAGGACGGCCTGCGCCTGGGCGTGCCGCGCCACGACCATCAGGCCGCTGGTGCCCTTGTCCAGGCGGTTCACGGGCCGGAAGGCGCGGCCCTCCAGCAGGGAGGCCATGCGCGCCTCGAGGGTGTCGCCCGTCTGGCGCTCGGAGGACTGGGTGGGCAGGGGAGCGGGCTTGTTGACGATGAAGATGTCCTCGTCGGCCCAGACCACGTCCACCTCGCCGGGCAGGGCGGGGTGAGAAAAGCCCTCCTCCCGCAGGCGCACGACGAGCCGCTGGCCGCTGCGCACGCGGTCGCTGGCCAGGGCGCGCGCGCCGTCCAGGGTGACGCCGCCCTCGCGGAACTTCGCGGAGGAGAACTGCTTGTGCGAAAGACCCATGCGGTCGCGGGCGATGGCCTTCACAAGGCGGCCTTCGTCGCGGGGTTCTATGGTATAGGCGATCTCTTTTTCGATCTCGCGGATGGACATGGCTATTTCTTGAGGGGATCCACCTTGAGCATGCGGCGCTTGTCCAGGAAGATGCCCAGGGCGGTGGCGGGCGAGGTGAGCCCGGCCAGAATCATATGCTTGCAGGCGGCGGGATACTCGCGCCGCTTGAGGCTGGCGAAGAAGAGCACCGCGTGGTGGCGGCAGACGATGAAGCGCCGCTGCGCGGGGGTAAGCAGGTGGAAATACTGCTTTTTGATCTTGAGCAGGTACTTTTCGCCCGTGACCTTGTTCTTTCCGAAGGACATGCGCTCGCCGTCGTGGATGTACTGCACGGCCAGGGCCTGGGGGATGTAGCCGATCTTCAGGCCGGAATTGATGGTCTTGAGCATGAGCAGGTATTCCTGGGCGGTGAGCACGTCGTCAAAGCCGCCGATCCGGCGCAGGGCGGAAGCCTTGTACATGTAAGTGTCCGTGGGCGTGAGCGGCTCGACCAGATGGCGCACGAGCAGATCCTCGTTCTTCGGGTGGGTATCCACGCGGTGGCGGCGCTGATCGACCAGACGGCCCTCCTGGCTGCGGATGTCGCAATCCATGAAGCTCATGTCCCAATCGTTGTCCAGCATGGCCTCCACCTGCACGCGCACCTTTTCCGGGAGGAAGATATCGTCGTCATCCAGGAAGGTGATGTACTCGCCCGAGGCCGCGGCGATGCCCTCGTTGCGGGCCAGCGCGCCGCCGAGGTTCTTTTCGTTGAGCACGCGCACCACGCGCCCGTCGCCCGCGTAGGCGTCCAGGGCCTTCTGGGTCTGGGCGCGGAAGGGCGAATCGGCGCCGTTGTCGTCCACCACGACGGCCTCGACCTCGGGCCAGGTCTGCCCGAGGACGCTGTCGAGCGCGCGGCAGAGGAACTCGCTGCGCTTGTATGTGGGAATGATGACGCTGACCTTTACCAAGCTTCGTGCCCTCCCGGGAGGTGGTGAGAAAAAGGAATGCCGATCCGGTGACGATTAATTATCCCGGACGCCCTCGTGCCGCAGGACGCTGCCGATGGTGTGGTAGATGATGGACATATCGTTGCGGAAGGAGAGGTTGGCGACGTACCAGCCGTCCAGCCGCGCCTTGACGGGGATCTCCAGTTCGTCGCGCCCGCGGATCTGCGCCAGGCCCGTGAGGCCGGGGCGGACGCGGTGAGCGTCGTACCGGTCCCGCTCGGCGATGAGATCGTACTGGTTGTAGAGCGCCGGGCGCGGCCCGACGATGCTCATATCGCCCTTGAGGATGTTGAACAGCTGGGGCAATTCGTCCAGGCTCGTGCGGCGCAGGAAGCGCCCGGAGCGCGTGATGAGCGAGGAGGTATCCCGCATCAGGTGCGTGGGGACGTTCTTGGGGGCATCGGCGCGCATGGTGCGGAACTTGTAAATGGTGAAATGCTTCTTGTTCAGACCGACGCGCTTCTGCGTGAACAGAACAGGCCCCGGCGAATCCAGCTTCACCCACACCGCGACGATCAGAAACACCGGGGAGAAAGCGATCAGCGCCGGCAGGGACAAAGCGATATCGAAAAACCTCTTCAACGGAAGGTATCCGTTCTTTTGCATGAGGATACTCCTTGCTAGTGGCATCAAAAACCAACTATAATCATACACCACTTGCGGGAAAATGGCAAGAGAAAAGCCGCCGCCCATGTCCGGACGGCGGCTTTTTGCTCGGGGCGGCTCATTCGCGCGCGGTGTTGTCGCGGAAGAGATAGGTGATGCACCAAAGCCCCGCGATGCCCACGATGGTATAGACCACGCGGCTGATCGCCGCCGTCTGCCCGCCGAAGATGCCCGCCACCAGGTCGTAGCGGAACAGGCCGATCAGCAGCCAGTTGATCGCGCCGATGATGACCAGCGCCAGAGACAGCTTATTGAAGCTCATGAGAATAACGCTCCTTTCCTTCATCGCTTTCCGGGATACAGGGGCAGTATGCCCGGCGGCGGGGAAGGTTATACAGCCGCCGCGCGCGGTTCAGCGCAGGCGGGCGGCAAGGGGGAGTTCAGCCGCCGTGAATCCGGCGGCCCTGCGCACGCTGTTTGGCAATCGCGGAGCGAAAGTGCCAGCGGGCGGGGCGGCGTTTGTGGCGAAGGGATGAACAGGCGGCGGCAAACCCCGGAATTTTGGCGCGATTCACAGGAATTAACATGGTTTTTGGCCGCGGTCTATTGACAAACTATAGCGGCGATGGTACTATATGCTCGTGGTTAGCACTCGGGCATCGAGAGTGCTAACAACCCACAGAGAGCTCCGGGAAAGGAGGCGGGTCCCAGTGGCCCTGGACGAACGCAAGTTCTTGATCCTGCGAGCGATCATCGATGATTACATCACCACGGCCGTGCCGGTCGGTTCGCGCACGGTCTCGCGCAAATCCGGCGTGGGCTTCAGCCCCGCCACGATCCGCAACGAGATGAGCGATCTGGAGGAGCTGGGCTACCTCGCCTCGCCGCACACCTCGGCCGGGCGCATCCCCTCCGCGAAGGCCTATCGGCTCTATGTCGATCAGCTGCTCAAGGTCGGGGAACTGAGCAAGGAGGAGACGGATTTCCTGCGGGAGCACCTGAACGTGCGCTCCGCCCAGGTGGATACCGTCCTCAACGCGGCGGCCCAGGCGCTTTCCAACATCACCCAGTACACCGCGCTGGTCACGGCGCCGGCCGTGAGCAGCATGCGCATCCGCCGCGTACAGCTGGTGCCGGTGGACGACCAGACGGCCCTGATGATCGTCGTGACCAACGCCAGCATCATCAAGGATACGCTGATCCGCGTGCCCGAGGGCCTGACGCCGGATCTTCTGCACAACCTCTCCGAGACGCTCACCCAGGCCCTGGCCGACCAGCCGCTTTCCAACGTGCGGCAGCGCTTCGCCGAAGTCCTGCGCGATCTCAAGGAGAACCGCAAGCTCTTCGCGGGCGTGATGAACGCCCTGGAGAACCGCCTGGAGGACGAGGAGAAGACCAAGGTGGTCGTGGGCGGCCCGAGCAACCTTTTGCACTACCCCGAGTACAGCGACGTCGGCCGCGCCAGGGATTTCCTCAGCGTGCTCGAATCGCGCGAGAAGCTCTACCCGCTGCTGCGCACGGGCGGCTCCATGGAGTTCACCATCCGTATCGGCCCGGAGACGGGCGTGCCGGAGCTGAGCGATTGCTCGCTCGTCACCGCCACCTACCGCATGGACGATCAGACCGGCGGCACCATCGGCATCATCGGCCCGACGCGCATGCATTACGGCCACGTGCTCTCCGCCCTGGGGACCATGGGGCGCCTGCTCACCGGCGTCCTCTCGCGCGAGGAAACGGAAAAGGAAAAATAACATCCAGCCGGAGGCGGAAACAGAATGTCCAAGATCAAATGGAGAAAGAAAGGGGCGAAGGGAGCCGTGCAGAACGACCCGAAGGAACCCATCGAGAACACCGAAGAGACCGTGAAGGAAGAGCCCGCCGAAGAGCAGGCTGAACCCCAGCCGCAGCCGGAAACGGCCGCGGAGAGCGCCGCGGACGAAGCGGCCGCCGCCGAGGCCGGCGCCGCCGAATGGGAAGCCGCCCTGCGCACGGCCGTCGCCCAGCGCGACGAGTATCTGCAGCTCGCCCAGCGCACCCAGGCGGATTTCGCCAACTTCCGCCGCCGCAACCAGACCGTCCGTGCCGACGCCTACGACGACGGCGTGCGCGAGACCGTGGCGGCCTTCCTGCCCGTGCTCGACAACCTGGAGCGCGCGGCGGCCGCCGTCCCGGAGGACGAGGAAAACGCCCTGGCCAGCGGCGTCCGGATGACGCTCAAGCAGCTGCTCGCCGTGGCGGCCAAGCTCGGCCTGGAGGAGGTCTCCGCCAACCCCGGAGATCCGTTCGACCCGGAGGTGCACAACGCCGTCATGCGCGGCGAGGGCGGCGAGCCCGGCACCGTCATGGAATGCTTCGAGAAGGGCTACCGCGTAAAGGGTCGCATGATCCGCTACGCTTCGGTCAAGGTCTGCGCGGACGATTGATCCGCCCGGGCCCGGGCAATATCAGGAAAGAAAACACCACCCAAAGACATAGAGTGTAAATGGAGGAACGATTTATGAGCAAGATCATCGGCATCGACCTTGGTACCACCAATTCCTGCGTGGCCGTCATGGAAGGCCAGGAGACCACCGTCATCCCCAACCCCGAAGGCGCCCGCACCACGCCTTCCGTCGTCGCCTTCTCCAAGAACGGCGAGCGCCTCGTCGGCCAGGTCGCAAAGCGTCAGGCCGTCACCAACCCGGACCGCACCGTCATCTCCATCAAGCGCGAGATGGGCACCGACCATCGCGTGAACGTGGACGGCAAGGCCTACACCCCCCAGGAGATCAGCGCCATGATTCTCGGCAAGCTCAAGAGCGACGCCGAGGCGTACATCGGCGAGACCGTTTCCCAGGCCGTCATCACCGTGCCCGCCTACTTCTCCGACAGCCAGCGCCAGGCCACCAAGGACGCCGGCCGCATCGCCGGGCTGGAGGTCCTGCGCATCATCAACGAGCCCACCGCGGCGGCCCTGGCCTACGGGCTCGACAAGGAAGAGGCCCACAAGATCCTCGTGTACGACCTGGGCG
>CACZOT010000222.1 GCA_902782795.1 uncultured Eubacteriales bacterium
AGAAGATCGGGCTTCACAGCCCGCTCATCTGCGCGAACGGCGCCCGCGTCGAAGCCTCGCCGGACGGCGAAACGCTCCTGGAGGATTGCTTACCCGAGGCCGCCTCCCGCGAGGTTTGCGGGGTCATGCTCGACAGCGGCGTGTATTTTGTCTGCTATACGCGCGGGGTCAACTATCACGCCAACGCCGAAACCGCCCGGCGCGGCCAGATGCCCGGCGCGGCTCCGGGGCGGTTCACGGTGCGCAACGTCCTGGACAGGGAAGCGCTTTTGCGCGAGGGAGTCGTGCGGCCGTACAAGTACGTCGCTTTTACCGAGGACGGGGACGCGCTCGCAAGGCTGCGGAAGTCGCTCGAACGGGCGGGCCTTCCGGTGAACATTTCCAGCTCCTGGTACGACAATCTCGAGATCATGAGCGAAAACGCCAACAAAGGCAGCGCGCTGCGGTTCCTCGCGGAGACCTACGGCGTGCCGCGCGAGGCCACCATGGCCTTTGGCGATGAGCGGAACGATCTGGAGATGATCCGCTATGCGGGCTGGGGCGTGGCAATGGGCAACGCCAGCGCGGAAATCAAAGAAACGGCGCGGCTGATCGCTCCGGATAACGACGCGGACGGCGTCGCCGCGGTTCTCGAAAAAACCGTTCTTGAAGGAGGCGCGCAGAGATGATGCACATCGTGCTGGTACAGCCGGAGATCCCCCAGAATACGGGCAATATCGCTCGTACCTGCGCCGCGACCGGCGCCATGCTCCACCTGATCAAGCCGCTGGGGTTCTCTCTGGAGGACAAGTACCTGAAGCGTGCGGGCCTCGATTACTGGAACCTGATGCGCTACCGCGTCTATGAGGATTGGAAGGAGTTCCTAGCGGAGAATCCCGGGGCAAAGATGCGCTTTTTCACGACGAAGGCGCCGCGGGACTACGCCTCCTGCCGCTATGAGGACGGGATGTATCTCGTGTTCGGGCGTGAGACCAAGGGATTGGACGAGGATCTTCTCCGCCTGGAATACGAACGATGCGTGCGCATTCCCATGCGCGCCGAGGCACGCAGTCTCAACCTTTCCAACAGCGTCGCCATCGCTTTGTACGAGGCCCTTCGCCAGCAGCAGTTTCCGGGATTGAAAGAGGAGGGCACCCTCGCCGGCGCGCCGGACGCGCAGGGGGATTGGCGCGATTATGTCTGACGGGAACCGCTCTTGCACGCGGCGCGTCAGAATGGTATACTGATTCTATGAGTCGGAAGGGGGAGAGCGCATGGCAAGGGTCGTTTCCAGACGCAAACAGCGCGAGAAGCGCATCCGACTGCGCGTGGCCGCCTCTTTGATGGATTTTCTCGGAGTGATCGGGTGCGTGGCGCTGATCTTTCTTTGTGTGACCCTGTTCCGCTCGCTGTTTGAATGGATCAACGGGGACTTCGAGGCGTCTTTCTCTCGGCTTGAGGAGACGGTGCGCAGCGCGGTGTTCATTACAGGACAATAATTTGTGTAAAAAGGCACGGCGCGTTGCGCCGCGCCTTTTTACGCCGGGCCACGGCTCAATGGTCGCCGAACGCCCGCGCCTGATGGCGCGCGGGCGTTCGGCGACCGTGGCGCGACCGCTCGGGACGGCCTGCGGCCACCCCTCGCGACCGCGCCACAAGGCCCCCCGGCGAAACCGCTGTGCAAAACCCAAACGGGTACGGGGCGGCGCACCTCGGCAGACGGCGCTGCGCGCCACCTGCCTCGACGCGCCGCCCTGAGTTACAGGAACGGCGCTGAGGGCGGCAGATCTTGAAAACTCGATGCTTCGAGAGGATACGCCGGGCGCGTCGAGCCGCGTTGATACCACCACGCTTTGGCAATCAGGAGGCGGCGCAGTGCGGCGAGGTGCGCCCGGCCGTCGTACCGATATGGCTGGCGTAGAAATGTGGGAGTGCTGCGCCGGCAAGTTGCCGCAAAGCAGTACGGCAGTATGGGCCAATGGGAGAAGAAAAGAGAATCGGCCTCGCGGGCAAAAGAAGAACCGGGCTTGTGCAAAGGCGTCGCGCGCGGGCCGTCCCCCGAAGGCGGCTGCGCAAGCGCGCGGCGCAGCGCAGGCGGTTCTCCCACGAAAATGGAGGGATAGCGATGCGCGTCTCGTGGGAAGAATTGTATGAGCGGATCGGCGCGTGCGAGCGCTGCGGCCTGCGCCGTGGCTGCACGCAGACCGTCCCGGGAGAAGGCGACATCCATGCGCGGCTGATGTGCATCGGCGAGGGGCCCGGCGCGGAGGAGGACCGCCTCGGCAGGCCGTTCGTCGGGGCGTCCGGGCAGTTGCTGGACAAGATGCTCGCGGCGATCGATCTCCATCGGGAGCAGGTCTACATCGCCAACATCGTCAAATGCCGCCCGCCGCAGAACCGCCAGCCCTCGCCGGAGGAGGCGGAAGCCTGCCTTCCGTATCTGCGCGCGCAGGTGGCGCTGATCCGCCCGCGGGTGATCCTCCTTCTGGGCGCGACGGCGGCCCGCAATACCATCGGGCCGGAGGTGCGCATCACGCGGGATCGCGGCCGCTGGGTGGAACGCAAGGGCGTCTGGATGATGCCGACCTACCACCCCTCGGCGCTGCTGCGCACGCCCTCCCTCAAGCGCGACGCCTGGACCGATCTCCAGGCGGTGCGGGAGAAGCTGCGGGAACTGGAACAGGAAGGGGAGCGTATCGTCCATGACGAAGCTTGAACGGGAAATGAGCGCCTTCTTCGCCGGGCTGTATCCGGGCGAGAGCAGGCCGCTGGTCTTCGGGGAAGGAAAGAGCGACGCGCGTACTGTGCTCATCGGCGAAGCGCCGGGGGAACAGGAGGCCCTGCAGGGGAGGCCGTTCGTGGGAAAAGCGGGAAAGAACCTGGACGAGCTGCTCGGCCTGGCGGGGATCGACCGGGAGAGCGTGTACATCACCAACGTCGTGAAGATCCGCCCCACGCGCGTTTCCGACGCGGGGCGCACCGTGAACCGCGCGCCCACGCGGGAGGAGATCGAACTGTTCCTGCCCTGGCTGAGAAAGGAGCTCGCGGGCGTCGCCATGCGCCGCGTGGTGACGCTGGGCAACGTGCCGCTCAAGGCGCTGCTCGGCGCGAAGGCGACCATCGGGGAGGCGCACGGCCAGCGCCTGGAGTGGAACGGCATCCCGCTCTGGCCCATGTACCACCCGGCCTCGATCATCTACAACCGCGCTCTGCGGCCCGTTTACGAGGAGGACATCCGCCGCCTCGGCGAGGTGATCCGCCGCGAGGACGGGCAATGAGCCTCGAAACGGTCCAGGCGAGCCCGCGGGCCTTTTTGCGTCTGGAAAAGAAGATCTCCCTCCGCGCGCAGAAGCGATTTGCGCGGGCGGAGGAAGCCTGCCGCCGCGCTGAAGCGCTCGGCGGCGTCTGTTTTCTGACCGCGCGCGAGGGCGAGGGCGCGGCCCGCGCGCTGGCGGTGCCAAGGGGGGACAGGCTCCTGTTCTCTCTTTTCGAGGCTTTGCCGGACGAGGAGGCCGTAGGCTCGCTGTTTGCGGCGCTGCGGGCGTTCGGCCGGGAAAAGGGATGCGCTCGGCTGATCGGGCCGGTCGCGCCGGACGGCTCCGGGTTCGGCATGGGCGTGCTGCGCGAGGGCGGCGAAGGCGAAGAACCCTGGTTCCCGCGGACGCCCGGCTATTATCCCGCGCTTCTGGAGGTGGCGGGCCTGCGGGAGACAAGCCGCCTGCTCACGCTGCGGCGCGCCCTGGGAGAAAACCCGTTCCCCGGCGCGGCGGATTGGGCCGCGCGGCGCGGCTTCGTCGTGCGCACGCTCCCGCTGGCGCGGCGCGAGACGCTGGAGACCGCCTGGCAGGTCTGCGAGGACGCCCGCCCTGCGGGGCCTGAGGCGTTCGCGCGGGTATACGGGCGCGTGGCGGAGCTGGCTCCGAAGGGGCTTGTCGTCGTCGCCTTCGCGGGGGCGGAGCGGGAGGACGCGGCCTGGGCGCTGTGCGTCCCGGAGGGGCGCGTCTTCCGCGTTTTGCAGATCCAGGCGCGGCGTCGCTGGCGGGGCTCTCCCTGCGCGGCGGCCGTCCTTGATATCGCCTGGCGGGAAGCCCGCCGCCTCGGCGCGGAGGAGATCCTCGTCGGCACGATCGACCGGAGCAATCCCCATTCGCTTCCCATCGCCCTGCACGCCGGGTTTACTCCGGCGTCTTCCTGGTCCGTCTACGGCCAGGAAATGCCCCGCGAAGGGGGAAAATGACGCGCTTCCCGCCGGTTTCACCTATATTTGCCGCTTGTAGCTGAAAATTAACAGAAGATAGCGCCTATAGGGGGTTTTCATCGCGCGCATTTTGTGTATTATAGATGTGCCTCCGCTTGCATGCGCGGAGGCGATTACGCCGTCCCGAGCCGGGACATGGGCGATGGAGGGAATGGAATGGCTCTGAAGAAATGTCCGCGCTGCGAACTGAACTATATCCTGGACGGGGGCGAGCTGTGCACCGTCTGCCGGCGCGAGGTGCGCGGAGAGCATACTGAGGAAGAGCCCGTGGAGATGTGCTCCGAATGCGGCGAGAACCCCGCCGTGCCGGGCAGCGAATACTGCGCCCAGTGCCTCAAGGAGATGTCGCGGCGTTCGATCGGTTCGGACGAGGAGGAGACCCTCACCGTCGAGGACGCAGATCTGGGCATCGATAACGTCAGCTCTATGGACGAGATCGTCATCAGCGACGTCGGCGACGAGGATTCGCCCTTCGGCGAGGACGCCGATTTCGACGGCTCCGAGGACGAAGAGGAGGAGACCGAGGCCGCCGAGAAGCAGGCCGCCATGGACGACGGCCAGGAGGTCAGCCTCGACGGGCTCAAGGACGAGGAAATGAACGAGGACGACGATGACGACGATCTTCTCGATCGCTGATCTCCATCTTTCCGACGGCGACAAGCCCATGGACGTGTTCGGCGCCCATTGGGAAAACCACTTCGAGCGCATCAGCGCGGATTGGCGCGAGCGCGTCCGGCCGGAGGATATCGTCCTGCTGCCGGGCGATCTCAGCTGGGCCATGCGCCTGGAGGAGGCCGCTCCGCAGCTGGCCATGATCGGCGAGCTGCCCGGGCGCAAGATCCTCCTGCGCGGCAACCACGATTATTGGTGGTCCGCCATCGGCCGGGTGCGCGCCGTGCTGCCCGAGGGCATGTTCGCCCTGCAGAACGACG
>CACZOT010000223.1 GCA_902782795.1 uncultured Eubacteriales bacterium
GCTCCATGGTCTTTTTGGTGGCGGAGGCCTTCCGGGCGGCCTCCCTTTCGGCGGCCCGGGCTTCCTTTTCCGCCTGCTTGGCGGCGGCGCGCTCCTCCTTCTCGGCGGCCTTGGCGGCCTCGCGCTCGACCTTTTCCGCGGCCTTCTGGGCTTCCTTCTCGGCCTTTTCGGCTTCTTTGGCGGCTGCTTCCTCCTCGAGGGCGAGTTTTCTCTGCTCCTCGAGGACGCTGCGGGCCTGCATGATGATCTCGTAGGCGGATTCGCGGTCCACGTTCTGGCGGTACTTGAGATCGAACTCGTCCGCGGCGGAAACGCGCTCGATGGTGCCCTCGGGCGCCTGGCCCATGAGGCTCTGCGGCGGCAGGATGCGCGCGCGCTCGACGACGGCGGGGATGCCCTCCTCGTCCAGGCAGCTGACGAGCGCCTCGCCCACGCCGAGCATGGTGATGGCCTCGGCGGTATCGAAGGCGGGGTTGACGCGGAAGGAATTGGCGGCGGTCTTCACGGCCTTGAGCTCGGCGGGCGTATAGGCGCGCAGGGCGTGCTGGACGCGGTTGCTGAGCTGGGCGAGCACGTCGCCGGGGATATCCGAGGGGGACTGCGTGACGAAATACACGCCCACGCCCTTGGAGCGGATCAGCTTGACCACCTGGGTGATCTTCTGCACCAGGGATTTGTTGGCCCCGTCGAAGAGCAGGTGGGCCTCGTCGAAGAAGAAGACCAGGCGCGGCTTGGCGGGATCGCCCACCTCGGGCAGGACCTCGAAGAGCTGCGTGAGCATCCAGAGAAGGAACGTGGCGTACACGTTCGGGCTGTTGATGAGGCGGCTGCTCTCGAGGATGTTGATGTAGCCGCGTCCGTCCGCGTCCGTGCGGATCCAATCGCGGATATCGAGGGCGGGCTCGCCGAAGAGGCCTTCGCCGCCCTCTTCCTCGAAAGTCAAAAGGGCGCGCTGGATGGCGCCGACGCTGGCCGCGGAGACGTTGCCGTACTCGGTGGTGAACTCGGCGCGGTTCTCGCCGGTGTACTGGAGCATGGCGCGCAGGTCCTTGAGATCGAGCAGCAGAAGGCCGTTGTCATCCGCCACGCGGAAGACGATGTTCAGAACGCCCGCCTGGATCTCCGTCAGCCCCAGGAGCTTGGCCAGGAGCACCGGGCCCATATCGGACACCGTAATGCGCACGGGCGTGCCCATCTCGCCGAAGACGTCCCAGAAGCGGGTGGGGAAGCCGGTGAAGCGGAAATCCTCGATGCCGAAGGAGGCGAGGCGCTCGCGCATGGACTCGCTGTCCGCGCCGGGCAGGCAGGTGCCGCTCAGATCGCCCTTCACGTCCGCCAGGAACACCGGCACGCCCATCGCGGAGAAGGATTCCGCCAGCACCTTCATGGTGATGGTCTTGCCGGTGCCGGTCGCGCCGGCGATGAGGCCTTGGCGGTTGGCCATCTGCGGGAGCAGCTCCATTTTCTTGTCGGACAGGCCGAGCCAGATCTTGCCGTCTGTATACATGGGAATCCTCCTTATGACCATTTTTTCCTGCCTACATTATACATGCACGCCCGCCGCGCCGCAAGCCGTTTTTCGCGGCGGAGGGAAAATGCGCCCCGCCGGTCGTTTCCCGGCGGGGCGCTGATGGCATGGAGGGCGGCTGCTACAGGGGACGGATGGTGAATTCGACGCCCACCTCGGCTTCGTTTTCGACGATGGCCCCGTACTCGATGGAGAAGTCCGGGCCCTCGAAGACGCTGCCGGATTCCGGCTCCGCGCCGAACCACTCGGTGAAGGCGGTATCGCCGGCAAAGAAGTTCACGACCTCGGTAAAGGCCAGGAGGGGCAGCGGATCGAAGGGCTGGCCTTCGGTGGAGTACATGCTCACGACGAGAGCGCCTTCCTCCTCCTCGGAGGGGTACACCATGAAGGACAGGTTCACGATCTCACAGTATCCGTCTTCGTCTTCAACAGTATGCAGAAGCGGGGCCAGGCCCATCAGGCCGTTTTCCTGCAAAGCGGCGGCCAGGCTGCCGTTGTGGGCCTCGACGAGGTCCTCGATATTGAGGATGGAACCGGCGGTATCGGCCAGAGCCACGGAAAGGAACAGACAGGCTGCGAGGAGCAGGGCAAAAAGCTTGGTTTTGCGCATACAGGTTTCCTCCCTTTCCTGCTCCCGTTTCCAGGAAAACGGAGCGAGTAACATTATAAGCCGCCTGCGTTTACGTGGCAATAACACGGCCGAGCCGAGGGCGCTGCGGGGGGGCCGCCGGAACGGGGTTTCGCCAGAGGGCTCCGTCCTCCGGACTTCCGCTCAAGGGACTTCGTCCCTCAGGAATCCCGTCTTGGGGACATGTTTGCATATACATCGTTCTTCTGGCAAAAAAGCGAGCTCCGATACCCTGGCGGCAGGATACCGGAGCCCATTGTTATTCCCCCCAATAGAGGAGTCCAGGGGGAATCATTCCCCCCTGGCGGGGTGCAGGGGCAGAGCCCCTGCCAGAGCGCCAGCGTCAGATGGCGGTTTATTCGCCGAGGAACGCGCCGTCGGCCTTGAGCGTGGCGCGGATCTCGGCGACGGGAGCGTCGTCGAGCTTGACGCCGTGGGCGTTGGCCACGGCGGCGGCCACGCCGGCGGCCTCGCCGGTGGAGCAGCAGATGGGCATGATGCGCACGGAGGCCTGGGCCTCGTGCGTCACGCTGATGCAGCGGCCCGCGACGAGCAGATTTTCCACGTTCGCCGGGCGCAGGGAGCGCAGGGGAATATCGTAATACTCGCCGTCGGGGAAGTAATAATGGCTGGTGCCGGTGCCGGCGGGGTTGTGGATATCGATATCGTAGTTGCCGCAGGCGATGCAGTCGTCAAAGCGCTTGCAGGCCTTGAGATCCTCCTCGGTGAGGACGTACTGCCCGTCGATCATGAGGCTCTCGCGCACGCCGATATCGTTGGAGGTGACCAGCTGCGCCTTCTCGCACCCGGGGACGTTCTCCCGGAGGAAGGTGAACATCTCCAGCATCTGCTCGCGCGCCTCCATCTCGGCCCAGCTCAGGTCGTCCGGATCCACGGGGTTTTTGCGGATGATGCGGGTGGTGTTGAAATGGAGCATGCCGTCCACCATGGTGGGGAAGACGAGCACGTTCTCGCGCGGGTTTTTGATCTTGCCCTCGGCCTGGAACTTCTTGTAGAGCTCCTGCATGAGGGGGCGGTTCTGGTTGAACTTTTCGATATCGATATTGCCCATGCGGAAGCAGAGGGTCATGGGCTGGCAGAGATTGTCCTCCGGGCGGCCCAGGCGCATGGGAACGCCCGCGAGGGCGCTGAGCATGCCGTCGCCGGTGGCGTCCAGGAAGTACTTGGCCTCGTAGCGGTTCAGGCCGTTCTTCTGTACGACCTGCACGGCCCTGACGGCGTCGCCGTCTTTCTCGACGGCGGCGAGGGTGGAATGGAAGACCACCTTCACGCCCGCCTCTTTCGTCATGCGGTCCAGGAGGATCTTCATGTATTCCTCGTGGAAGGTCTTCTTGGACATGGCGGAGAATTCCTCGCTCATGCGGCGGCAGAACTCGGCGTAGAAGCCCTGGGTGAGCTCGGTGTAGGCCTTGTCCGGGCCGAGCTTGGTGCCGTTGGGCATGAAGGGATTGATGAGGTTGATGTAGGCCGCGCCGCCCAGAGCGCCGGTCTGCTCGAACAGGGTGACCTTCGCGCCGTGTTTGGCGGCAGCGACGGCCGCGGCGACACCGGTGAAGCCGCCGCCGATGATGATCAGATCCGTCATGGTTGCTTCCTCCTCTTTTTTGTGCGAGACCGACAATGGGGCGAGCGGCGCTCCGCTCCGTCCCCGCGCGTACATTATACTCCTTCCGCGCCGGCGGGACAAGCCGCCCGAAGCGCGCTATTGACGGGAGGGGGAATGTGTGCTATACACTAAAGCTGGCGACCCCGCGTTGGAATAAAAGGGCCCGCATCGCGGCCAGAAAGGGCGAACAAGCCATGAAAATGTCCTTCCGCTGGTATGGGGAAAGCGACCCCGTCTCCCTCGAATACATCAGCCAGATCCCCGGGATGCGATCCATCGTCGCTTCCCTGTACGACGTCGCGCCGGGCGATCTCTGGCCCCAGGAGCGCCTGGAAAAGATGCAGGCGGATTGCAAGGCCCACGGCCTCGTCTTCGACGTGGTGGAATCCATCCCCGTGCACGAGGATCTCAAGCTCGGCCGCGGCGACGTGGAGGGGCTGCTCAAGAACTACTGCGAGAACATCCGCCGCTGCGCCAGGGCGGGTGTCAAGTGCGTGACGTACAATTTCATGCCCGTGTTCGACTGGACCCGCACCCAGCTGGACAAAAAGGCCCCGGACGGCTCCACGAGCCTGGTCATGTACTGGGACCAGCTGCGCGGCATCGATCCGCTCAAGGACGATATCCACCTGCCCGGCTGGGGCGCTTCCTACAGCCAGGCCGAGGTGCGGGACCTCATCCAGGCCTATTCCGCGCTCGGCGAGGAGGGCCTCTGGAAGAACCTGGAGGTGTTCCTCAAGGCTGTCGTGCCCGTGGCCGAGGAGTGCGGCGTGCGCATGGCCATCCATCCCGACGACCCGCCGTACCCGATCTTCGGCCTGCCGCGCATCATCACCCGGGAGGAGAACTTGGACCGCATGCTCGCCATCGTGGACAGCCCCGCCAACAGCCTCTGCCTGTGCACAGGCTCGCTCGGCTGCGCAGCCTTCAACGACGTGCCCGCCCTCGTGCGCAAGTACGCGGAGAAGGATCGCATCGCCTTCATGCACATCCGCAACGTCAAGCTCATGGAGGACGGCTCCTTCGAGGAGCGCGCCCACCTCACCTCCTGCGGCAGCCTCGATATGGCCGCCATCGTCAAGGCCCTGGTGGAGAACGGCTACGACGGCTACGTGCGCCCGGACCACGGCCGAATGATCTGGGGCGAGACCGGCAAGCCCGGCTACGGCCTCTTCGATCGCGCCCTCGGCGCGGCCTACCTCAACGGCCTGTTCGAGGCCTACGAAAAGCGCTGATCTCTCCGAAGCATACAGCGAGCGGGATGCCTTTCCCAGAGAAGGGCATCCCCTTTTCTCGGAGATACGCGGGCCGCGTGTCCCGCGCCTCCGGCGCGCGGGACACGCAGCCCGCCCCGGCGCACGGGAGAGAGCTCGCCACGCCGGTGGGAACGAAAGGGCAGGGAAGATTGTCAGATCAGCAGGGAAAAAGGAGGCGAGGGGCATGGAAAAGAGAAACGGCGGCGCGGGAAGCGCCCTGGCGCGTGCGTTTCTGTGGGTATGGGTCCTGCTGGGTGCGGCGGCCGTCACGGCGGCGTGCGCCTTCTTTCCGAAGGAATCCAGCGCGCCGGCGAGCCTTCTCTGGGCGCTGCCCTTCCTGGGGCTGTGGGGCGCGACTGCGCGGTTCCTCCCGGAGAAAACGGCCCGGCGCTCGTTCCCCTGGGCGTGCGCGCTCGCGGCCGCGGCGTCCTTCGCGGTGTCCGTGTGGTTCATGCGCGTCTATCGATACGAGCCGCTCTGGGACCCCGCCGCGCTCTTTTACGGCGCGCAGGGCTGGGCGAGGGGAGACCTTCTCTCCATCGGCTCGCCAACGTTCCAGCCGGAAACGTATTTTTATTACTTCCCCAACAACCTGGGCGCGACCGCTGTCCTCGCCGCGTGGTTCCGGACGACCCGGCCGGGGGACCCGTACCTGGCCGCCTGTACGCTCAACGCGATTCTGCTGAGCGCGGCCTTCGTCGGCACGGCCCTGGCCGCGCGGGAGATCGCCGGGCCGCGGGCGGGGCTCTGCGCGCTGGCGATCCTCGCGTGCACGCCGCCTCTGTGGCTGAGCGCGCCAGCGTTCTACACGGATTTCCTTTCCCTCAGCTTTCCCGTGGGCGGGCTCTGCCTGGCCCTGTGCGCCGAACGGGCCGCGAAACGCGGCTGCCGCGCCGCGCTGTACGCGGCGGCGGGGCTCTGCTGGGGCGTGGGGGCGCTGGTGAAGATCACCGTGCTCGTCGCGCCGATCGCCCTGGGGCTCTGGCAGATCCTGCGCGGGAAATGGCGCTGCGCGGCGGCCGTGATCCTGGCGGCGGGGCTGGCCTTCGGCGCCTTGAGCCTCGCGCTGGACCGGGCGGTCTATCCCGGCCAGCTGGACAGGGAAAAGGCCCGCGAGACGAACACGCCCCTTCTCCACTGGGTGATGATGGGCCTGCGCGGCGACGGCTTCTACAACGGCGAGGATTACGAATTCACGCGCTCCTTCGCCGACCCGGCGGAGAGGAGCGCGGCCGTGCGCGCCGAAACCGTCCGCCGTATCCGGGAGCTGGGGCCGGGAGGGCTCGCGCGCCACATGCTGCGCAAGGCGGGGTATATCCTGTCGGACGGCACGCTCATGCTCTCCGATTATTATGACGATCATCCGCAGGCCCCAGAAGCCCTCCGGGACCTCCTCCTGCCGGGCGGGGAGCGGTATGCCCTCTGGAAGGCCGTCTCCTCCGGGGCGCACCTGGCCATGCTCCTGCTGGCCGTCTTGGGCGCGGCTCGGGAAGCCCTGCGCCGAAGCCTGCGCGCGGGCGGCTGCGTGTTCCCGGCGGTGTTCGGGCTCGTGCTCTTCCTGATCTTTTGGGAGACGAGCCGCCGCTACTGGATCAACTTCCTGCCCCTGTTCGCCCTCTGCGCGGCCCTGGGCCTCGCGGGAGGAGAAAGAGGCGACGCCTCTGGCGCTGGGGCGCGAAGGGTGCTATAATCGTTTGTATCATGAAAATGGAAAAAAAGGGGGGCCGGCCCGTGCGCTACGACGTGGACGTGGAGGCCTTCTGGCGCGACGACGAGATCGCCCATCGCGACAACTGCTTCTTCCCCGGGCCGCAGACGGCCTTCGGCGTGCGCATGAGCGGAGAATGCGTCTACGCGGAGCTGGGGGAGGAGGGCGACCCCTGGGTCCCCGAGGAGCGGGGCCGCGCCATCGATCTGTACCGCCGCTACAACGACAAGGCGGAAAAGATCGTGGGGAGGAGGCTGCTCGACGAGGATATCCCGCCCCTGGACGCGCGCTTTCCTTACGTCAAGCGCATCGGCGAGGCCTTCGGCGGGACTTATTCCATCGTCCACGCCACAGAATGGCTCAGCCGCTGCATCGAAGACTGCGACCAGCTGGAAAAAGCCATCGCGCGCGTGGAGACGATGGATTTCCGCGCCTTCATGCTGCCGGACAACTGGCAGGAGGAGAAAAAACGCATCTTCGAGACCTACGGCCTGAGGCCGCCCCTCATGCGCCATATCCGCGGGCCGGTGACGCTGGCCTGCTCGCTCATGGGCTCGGAGGATTTCATTTTCCTCTGCCTGGACGAGCCGGAGCTGGCGCGGCGCTTCTCCCGGGCCGTCACCCACGCCATCCTCGGGATGGCGCGCGTCATGGACGAGGAGGCGGGCGTCACCCCGGAAACGGAGCCGGGCTTCTCCTTCGCGGACGACAACAGCTGCCTGCTCACGCCGGAGATGTACGAGCTCTTCGGCTACCCCGTCCTGCGGGACGTCTTCGCCGTCTACAGCCCCAACCCCGGCGACAAGCGCTACCAGCATTCCGACAGCGCCATGGGGCATCTGCTCCCCATCCTCGGGCGGCTGGACCTGAACGGCGTGAACTTCGGCCCCACCGTGCTCGCGCCGGAGATCCGCAAATACCTGCCGCACGCACGCATCGACGGCTGCGTCAGCCCTCTGGTTTTCATGCGCAACGAGGAGGACGAGCTCGTCCGCCAGGTCCTGCGCGACTGCGAGGCGGACCGGATCTGCGGCGGCGTGAACATCTCCACCGCCGGCTCCATCAACAACGGCTCCTCGCTGGAGAGCATGCGCCTGATGATGGGCGTCATCCAGTCCGCGCGCCGCTGAGATAATCAAAACAAAAACGGAAGAAGGAAAACCTCCTATGGGCGACAAACACTACCGCCGCCTCGTCATCCTCTATGGGGTCTATTTCCTGGCGCTGGGCGCTTCGGGCTACACCTCCGTCTTCCTGGCCGGGCGGGGCATGAACAACGCCCAGATCGGCCTGCTGATGTCCGTGCCGCCGCTGGTGGCCATGGCGGCCTCGCCGGTCTGGGGCTTCGCGGGGGACCGGGCGCGCCTCAAGCGCACCATCCTCGCAGCGGCCTTTTTCCTCACCGGCATCGCGGCCTTCTTCTTCGACCGGGTGGAGGGCTTTTTGCCCCTGATGGCGCTCATGTGCGTCTATTCGATCGTCTCGCAGGGCATCAGCCCCCTGGCGCAGACCATCAGCATGGAGTACTCCGCGGGCACGAAATGGGGCTTCGGGCCCATCCGCATGTCCGGCTCCATCGCCTACCAGCTCATGGCCCTGGCGCTGGGGTTCATCCTCTCCGGCTCCATGCCGCAGCTGTTCCGCATCATGGCGGTGATCTACTGCTTCTGCGGCGCCTATTCCTTCCTGCTGCCGCCCGTGGAGGGCCACCAGCACGCCCAGGAGCGCGTCAGCCCTTTCCTGCTGCTCAAGGACCGGCGCATCCTCCTCCTGCTCGCGATGGGTTTTTGCGGAAAGACCGCGAGCATGTTCGGCATGTCCTTTTTGAACAAGCACGTGCAGGAGGTCTTCCAATCCAACCAGATCATGAGCGTGCTGGCCTTCGTCGCCATCCTCCTGGAGGCGCCGTTTTTGCTCTTCTCCCGCCGGTTCATGCGCAAGCTGCGCGTGACGCAGTGGACGCTTCTGGGCTTCGTGCTCACGGGCGCCCGCTTCGTCGGCATCGCCCTGACGCGCAGCCTGCCGGTGCTGGTTTTGCTGCAGCTGGCGGCCGTGGCGGTGATGGCCTGCTTCGAGTTTTACCCTTCCTTGTTCATGAACGCCGTCGCGCCCAAGGAGCTCAAGGGCTCGGTGCAATCCCTCAACGTGCTGGTGACCTTCGGCCTGACCCAGCTGACCGGCTCCATGCTCGGAGGGTTCCTGGCGGAGCGCTTAGGGCTCCAGGCCACCTTCGGCATCTACGGCGCGTTCCTGTTCGTCGCCCTCGCCGCCTTCGCGCTGCCCGCCACCCGCGCCAAAGGTATGGAATGGCCGGAGAACGTGTAAGCGGGCCCGGGCGGGGCATACGGCAAACTCCCGGTCAGAACCGGGGCGCGGAGGGGACCGCCCCTCGCCGCGCCTCTCTCCACAAGCCTACATTCGCAAAGGAGGAACCAACCCATGGCTGAAGATTACACCAATCTCCCGGTGAGCGAGCTGCTGCGTCCGGAGGGCTTCCAGTGCCCGTACTGCGGGCGCGTGCACAAGACGGGCCTGCGCCATCTGCGCGTGCGCCAGGGCGCGCTGAACGATATCCCGGAGGTCCTGGGCAAGCTCGGGGCGAAGCGGCCCTTCGTCTTCTGCGACGCCAACACATGGGAGGCCGCAGGCCGGCGCGTGACGGAGATCCTCTCCGCGGCGGGCATCGGTTACGCCCTGCATATCTTCCATGAGGAGGATCTCGAGCCGGACGAGCGCGCTGCGGGGTCTCTGGCCATGCACTGGGACAACACGTGCGATATCCTCATGCCCGTGGGCTCGGGCGTGCTCAACGATCTGGGCAAGGTGCTCGGCCACGTGGCGAATCTGCCCACGATGATCATCGGCACGGCTCCCTCCATGGACGGCTACGCTTCGAATTCCTCCTCCATGCTGGTGGACGGCATCAAGGTGACGCTGTACAACAAGTGCCCGGCGGCCATCATCGCCGATATCGACGTGATGCGCCAGGCCCCCATGCGCATGATCAAGAGCGGCCTGGGCGACGTGATCGCCAAGTACATCTCCATCTGCGAATGGCGCATCTCCCACCTGGTGACGGGCGAGGCCTACTGCGAGGGCATCGCCACTCTGGTGCGGCATTCGCTCAAAAAGCTCACCGCAGCGGCGGACAGGCTCACCGAGCGCGACCCGGAGACCGTCGCCTCCATCGTGGAGGGGCTGGTGCTCGCGGGCATGGCCATGGCCTTCGCGGAGACCTCCCGCCCCGCTTCCGGCCTGGAGCATTATTTCTCCCACATCTGGGACATGATGTGCCTGGAGCGCGGCCAGACCGCGGATCTCCACGGCATCCAGGTGGGCGTGGGCACGGTGCTCACCATGCGCCTGTACCAGTGGCTGCGCACCGTCACGCCGGACCGGGAGAAGGCCCTCGCCTCCGTCGCCTCCTTCGACCGCGCCAGGTGGGAGGAGGACGTGCGGCGCATCTTCGGGAAGATCGCCCCGAACATTCTGGAGATCGAGGACCGCGTGCGCAAGAACGACCCGGAAAAGCACAAAAAGCGCCTGGAGGTCCTCTGCGACCGCTGGGACGAGGTCCTGAAGATCATCGGCGAGGAGCTCCCGGACATCGGCTGGTTCGAAAACATGATGCGCTCGGCCGGCATGCCCATGCTCCCGCAGGATCTCTCCTTCCCGGCCACGGCGCAGGACGTGCAGGACGCCCTGCGCGGCTCCCGCGAGATCCGCGACAAGTACCTGGGCAGCTCCGTGCTCTGGGATCTCGGCCTTCTGGACGAGGCCGTGGAGCGCGTGCTCGGGTGCGCGGAAATGGAATAAACGCACGCACGAAAAGAAAGGGGACCGCCAATGAACAAAGAAGGAAAATGGGATCTTTCGGTCATCTACAAAGGCTATGAGGACCCGCAGTACGCCGCCGACCAGAAGGCCCTGGAGGAGGCCATGACGGGTCTCCAGAAGCTCCTGGACGAAAAGCACGGCCCGGAAAAGCTCCACGACGTGACCGCCGCGCTGGAGGAGGTCCTCTCCCTGGCCAGCAAGATCGGCTCCATCACCCACCTGACCCTCGCCACCGACGTCCGGAATACCGACGCCCTGCGCGAGAACGGCCGCTTCATGAAGACCCAGATGCGCATCAGCGCCCTGCGCAGCGCCGTGACGGCGTATGTAGGCTCCATTGAGGACCTGCCGGAGCGGATCGCCGCCGATCCGTACCTCGCCGCGCGCGCCTACGCCCTGCGCCGTATGCGGGAGACCTGCGCCCATCTGATCGACCCCGCGCTGGAGCCCACCGTGCTCAAGATGCGCATGACCGGCGCGCAGGCCTGGTCCCAGCTGCGCGATCAGTTGGACGCCGGCCACATGGTCGAAGTGGACCTGCCCGAGGGCAAGAAGACCCTGCCCCTCTCCGCCACGCGCGGCCTGGCCTATTCGCCCTCCGCCGCCGTGCGCAAGGCCGCCTACGAGGCGGAGATCGCCTCCTATCCGCGCCTGGAGACGGGCATGGCCGCCTGCCTGAACGGCATCAAGGGCGAGACCATCACCATGGCCGAGCTCCAGCACTACGATTCCCCGCTGGACGCCGCCCTGGCCGCGGCGCGCATCGACCGCGAGGTGCTGGACGCGCTGCTCACCGCCATGCGCGAGAGCCTGCCCGCCTTCCGCCGCTACTTCCGCCTCAAGGCCAAAGCGCTCGGCCACGAGAACGGCCTGCCCTTCTGGGAGCTGTTCGCGCCGCTGGGCGGCTCGGCCCGGGAATACACCGCCGAAGAGGCGCGCGAGATGCTCATCGACGTGCTGGGCCGCTTCTCGGACGAGATGGCCGAGCACATCGCCGATATGTTCGACCATGACCGCGTGGACCTCTACCCCCGCGAGGGCAAGGGCGGCGGCGCCTTCTGCGCGGGCGTGCACCGCGTTGGGCTGAGCTTCGTCTGCACGAATTACGACGGCTCGCTCGGTTCCGTCAGCACCCTGGCCCACGAGCTCGGCCACGCCTACCATGGCCGCTGCCTGCGCCAGACGCCCTTCCTCGCCGCCAGCTATCCCATGCCCCTGGCGGAGACTGCCTCCATCTTCAACGAGACCCTCTTCACCGACGAGCTCAAGCGCCGCGCCCAGGGCCAGGAGAAGCTCGCCATCATCGACCAGGAACTCACGGACGCCGCGCAGGTCATCGTGGATATCCTCAGCCGCTTCCTCTTCGAGAAGGAGGTCGTCGAGCGCCGCGCCGAAGGCCCGCTCACCGCCGCACAGCTGTGCGAGATCATGCTCGAGGCCCAGCGCCAGACCTATGGCGACGGCCTGGATCCC
>CACZOT010000224.1 GCA_902782795.1 uncultured Eubacteriales bacterium
AAAAAACCAAACTCGGGTATCCTTTTGTAAAGATACCGGAGCCCGCTTTGTTTTGAGAGAATTGCTATCCTTCTGTTTTAAGACTTCCCCTAAGATGGGATTCTTAAGGGCCATTGGCCCTTAAGCAGGGGTCCAGGGGACAGCGTCCCCTGGCGTCTCCCCAACGGTGCGGGGCCCTGGCGTCCCAGCGCACGGGCCCTCTGCTCACTCTGCGAGGAACAGGTCCGCCGCGCCGTTGAGGATGAGGGCGCGTTCGGCCTCGGTGAGGGGAAGAGTATCGAAGCGGCGCAGCTCATCGCGGACGTCCCACATGGGATAATCGGAGCCGAACATGCACTTTTCCGGCCCGAAGAAGCGGATGAGCCGCATGGCCCGATCGTTGTCGAGGCAAAAAAAGGAGGAGGAGGTATCCGTGTAGGCGCCGAGGCCCTCGAGCTGTTCGAAGACCTCCTCCCAGACGGAGTAGCCGCCGAAATGGGCACACTGCACCTTCATCTCCGGGAAGGAGCGCAGCACGTGGGCGGTACGGCCGGGGTTGGAGAAATCGTAGCGGCTGTCGCCCGTGTGGGCCACGAGGCGCATGCGGCGCTTGGCCATTTCCTCGTAGATGCGCATGGCGCGGGGATCGTCGATGGCGAAAAGCTGCATATCCGGGTGGAGCTTCACGCCCACGAGGCCCATCTCCAGGGCGCGGTCCAGTTCGCCGGCGATATCCGGGAAATCCGGGTGCATGGTGGCGAAACCCACCAGCCGGCCTCCGCTTCCGGCAGCGCTCTGGGCGATGAAATCGTTGATGTGGCGCACCTGCTTGGGGGAAGTCGCCACGCTGTGTACGAAGCAGCGGCCGACGCCCGCGCGCTCGCAGTTGGCGAGGAGGACTTCCTTCGTGCCGTCGCCCCACATCTCCACGCCGTCGTAGAAGCCGCCGATGGCGCCCGCCGCCTTGCGGGCGATGGCCTCGGGGAAAATATGGGCGTGCGCGTCCGTGATCTTCATGTCGATCGTCTGCCTTTCGGGAAACCGGGGAAATTTGCCATGCAGTATAGCAGACGCCCCGCGCGCCGTCAACCGCAAAGAAGGGAAGCGCGGGTTGCTTTTTCGGGGCGATTTTTCGTACGTTGGTCGGTTTTTGGCGGAAGAACGCACAAGTTAACCCAATATGGGGTTGTATGTACGCCTGTTTTTCGCTATAATGGTTCCAGGAAACGGAACATGGTCGGTTAGAGCGGAGGATGCGCATGGGCAAGGTCATCGCGGTCACGAATCAGAAGGGCGGCGTAGGCAAGACGACGACCGCCGTCAACCTGAGCGCCTGCCTGGCCGTGCAGGGAAAAAAGGTCCTCCTGGTGGATATCGACCCCCAGCGCAACGCCACCAGCGGCCTGGGCGCGCGGGAAGGCGAGGGCCCGACCCTGTACGAGCTGCTGGTCGACCCGGAAATGGACCCCCACGAGGCCCTGCGCAAGAGCGAAGTCGAGGGGCTCGACGTGCTGCCGGGCTCCATCGAGCTTTCCGGCGCGGAGATCGAGCTGATCGGGACCGAGCGGCGCGAGTACCTCGTCAAGGGCGTTCTGGACCGGCTGCGCGGCGAGTACGATTTCATCCTCATCGATTGCCCGCCCTCTCTGAGCCTGCTCACGCTCAACGCCCTCACGGCGGCGGACAGCATGCTCGTGCCCATCCAGTGCGAATACTACGCGCTCGAGGGCGTGGGCCAGCTTATGAACACGCTGATGCTCGTGCGCAAGCGCCTGAACCCGGGCCTGAAGATCGAGGGCGTGGTGCTCACGATGTACGATTCCCGCACCAATCTCTCCGAGCAGGTGGCAGAGGAAGTGCGCAGGTACTTCCGCAACCAGCTCTTCAAGACCACGATCCCCCGCAACGTGCGCCTGAGCGAGGCCCCCAGCCACGCCCAGCCCATTCATCTGTATGATCCGCGCTGCGCCGGGGCCCAGGCTTACATGCAGCTGGCCGGGGAACTCATCCGCGGGATCTGACGACTAAAGAAAACGAAGGAAATAATTGGAGGCTTTCCTCATGGTGAAAAAGACCGGCCTGGGGCGCGGACTGAGCGCGCTGCTCGGAGACACGGAGAATCTTCTTTCGGAAGCGGACAAGACCGCCGAGGCGGTGGTCTCGCTGCCCCTGGATCAGATCGACCCCAACGCCGATCAGCCCCGCAAGCGTTTCGATACGGACGCCCTGGCCCAGCTGGCCGCGTCCATCCGCTCCGTGGGCGTGCTCCAGCCCGTGCTCGTGCACAAAAACGGCGAGAGGTATACCATCATCGCCGGCGAGAGGCGCTGGCGCGCCGCCCGCATGGCGGGCCTGACGGAGATCCCCGCCATCGTGCGGGATCTCGAGCGCACCGCCCGCTACGAGGCCGCCCTCATCGAAAACCTCCAGCGCGACGACCTCAACCCTGTCGAGGAGGCCATGGGCGTGCGCAACCTCATGGAGCAGTGCGGTTACACCCAGGAGGCCGCCGCCGAGCGCATCGGCCGCAGCCGTCCCGCGGTGGCGAACCTACTCAGGCTTTTGAACCTGCCGGACGGCGTTCTGGATATGCTGCGCGACGGTCGCCTCAGCGCCGGTCACGGCCGCGCCCTCGCCGCCCTGGAGGACGAAAAGGCCCAGCTGCGCCTGGCCGAGACCGCGGCGGAGCAGGGGTGGTCCGTGCGCCAGATGGAGAAGGCCTGCGCCGCCATCACCGCCGTCAAGCCGGAAAAGAAGCCCCAGCCTCCCCGCGCGCCGGAGCTGGGCGAGCTCGAACACATGGCGCGCCAGGCCTTCGGCACCAAGGCGGAACTCGAGGGCGACGAGACGCGCGGGCGGCTCGTCCTGCGCTACTACAGCGCCGAAGATCTCCAGCGCATCTGGGATCTGCTCGAGCGCCTGCAGCCCGGCCATTGAAATACGAATTCCACGAAAGCGAAACGCGCCGGAAGCCGTCCGGCGTCTGGGAGGGAAAGACCGTGCGAAAAAAAGGTATACTGGGAGTGTTCCTGGCCCTGATCCTGTGCTTTGGCGCCGTGGCTCCGGCATGTGCCGTGAACCGCGGGGTGGGGCAGTACGCCATCATCATGACGGGAGACCTGCGCCCCGGCGACACGGGCGACGCCGTCGCCTCTCTGCAGCGGCGCCTGGCCGTGCTGGGGTATCTGCGCGGCGAGCCCACCGGCACCTATGACGACGCCACGAAGCGCGCCGTCGCCCAGTTCGAGACCTACCTGAGCGCCCAGCAGGATCCGATCATCGGCATCGACGGGGTGGCCCCCGCCGCGCCGGAAGGAGCCGTCGTCGTGGACGGCGAGGCGGACACCAACGTCCTGGAGACGCTCTATTCCCTCACCGACGGCTGCTTCCAGGAGCAGCTGCGCCTCGGCGACGACAACAGCGAGGTTTTGCGCCTGCAGAACCGCCTGGCCAACCTCGGCTACCTCTCCGGAAAGCTGGACACCATTTTCGGCAGCCAGACGCGCATCGCCGTGCGAGCGTTCCAGTTCGCCAATTCTCTCAAGGAAGACGGCATCGCCACCCAGGAGACGCAGGAGCTCCTCTATTCCGACGAGGCCGTGCCCGCCGCCTACCCCGCCCTCGCCTCCGGCGATTCCGGCGCGAAAGTCATGCGGCTGCAGGAGCTGCTCATGCGCCTGGGCTTCCTCGAGGCCACTCAGGCGGACGGCACCTACGGCAACGCCACGAAGATCGCCGTCTCCAACCTGCAGACGTATCTGCGCAACAAGGGCGTGCGCCTGGGCGCGAACCGCAACACCGCCCAGGAGACCGAGATGGGCATGGTCTTCCCCGTCGGCGAGGATATGACCGTGGAGACCGTCTCCGTCACGCCCGCGCCGTCCGACGTCTCCTCGCCCAACATGTCCGGCGAGGCCATCGCCTACAACGGCGAGGACCCCTATGATATCAGCGCCAACGGCGTGATGGATTCGCTGCTCATGGAGTATATCTCCACCACGGACACCGTCTCCATGCTCGGCACCATGAAGAAGGACGATTGGAACGACGAGGTCAAGCGCGTGCAGCGCCGCCTTTTCTCCCTGGAGTACCTCTTCTCCACCGCGGACGGAGTCTACGGCACCGGTACCGAGGCGGCCGTGCTCGAGTTCCAGCGGCGCAACCACCTCACCGAGACGGGCCGCTGCGACCAGGCCACCCTCGCCCTCATGTTCTCCAACGAGGCGCGCCGCGGCATGCGCACCTACCGCATCATCGTCTCCGTGGACGAGCAGAAGGTGTACGTCTACACCTACGACGCCAACGACCAGTACACCAAGCTCGTGCGCACCATGACCTGCTCCACCGGCACGCGCTCCACGCCCACGCCCCTTGGCACCTTTACCAACACCGGCCGCGGCGCCCGCTGGCACCAGTTCACCAAGTGGGGCTCCTGGGCCCAGTACGCCTTCTATATCAACGGCGATATCCTCTTCCATTCCGTGCTCTACAACACCAACAACGAGAATTCGCTCATCCGCTCCTCCGTGAGCGCCCTGGGAAGGCGCGCTTCCCACGGCTGCGTGCGCCTCTCCGTGGAGGACGCCAAGTGGATCTGGACCAACTGCGAACAGCATACCACCGTCATCGTGCGCTGAAGAAACGCGCCTGGCGACCCGCCCGGAAGGCCGTGCCTTCCGGGCGGCTTTTTCGCTTGGGGGACGCGCGCCTTGCGGCGGGGGTGGGAATTGTGGTACAATAACCGTTAGGGGATTCGTACCGCGCGGAAACGCCGCGCGGCGGAGAGGCGGGCGTTGAAACATGAAGAAGGCGATCCTGGCGGCGCTCCTGGCGCTGATGGTGCTCCTGCAGGCGGCGGCGGCCGTGGAGGGGGAAATGTTTTACTGCATCTGGATGGAGCTCGACGCGTTCGATCCCATCGTGGATGAGGGCGCCAACGTGACCATGCAGGGCCGCATCGCGGCGGGTGGCCCCATTGAGAGGATCGAAGCGGAACTGTACGACCTGCGCAAGCTCGAGGTCGAAAAGACCTGGATCTGGACCGCCGAGGAAAACGGCGAGGCCAGCGAGGTCTCCCTGGACGACGTGCGGCGCGGCCTCTTCCGCGGCGTGAAGCCGGGCGAGAAGAGCCTGCGCGTCACCGCCCGGGGCGAGGGGCGCGATTTCGAGCTGTGCGAGAGGCAGATGTACTTCTGCGGCTCGCCCGATCAGATCGGCAATATCTCCTCGGACTGCGTGTTCGAGTGCCCCTACCAGCGGGGCGTGCTCTGGAACGACAACAATTCCTATACGAGCTGGGGCCCGTCCAGCGCGGAGGACCTGCTCACCGTCACGCTGCCGGAGGGCGTTTCGGCCGAAGGCTTCCAGGTGCAGTGGGGGAGAAAACCGGAAAACCTGCTTCTTCGCTGCTATGACGCCGCGGGCGCGCTGCTTCTGGAGACGCGCGCGGGGGAATTCTTCCCCATCCTCGCCTGGTACGACCTGCCCGCCGAGGCGCGCTCCTTCACCCTGCGCTGCCCCGGGAGCATCATCGAAGAGCTGCTCGTCTTCGAGCAGGGCCGCACGCCCGAAATGGCCCAGCGCTGGAAGCCGACCCCCGAGAAGTGGGACCTGATGCTCGTTTCCACCCATCAGGACGACGAGCTCCTCTTCTTCGGCGGCGCCCTGGCCTGGTACGCGGCTGCGGGACGCGAGGTGGGCGTCGTGTACATGGCCAACTGCGGCGCTCTGCGCTACAAGGAGGCCCTGCACGGCCTCTGGTCCCAGGGGTTGAAGAACTATCCCGTCTTCACGGGCCTGCGCGACGGCCATCGCGAGAGCCGCAAGGTCGCCCTGGACGACTGGGGCGGCGAGGAGTACGTGATCGGCCTGCTGGTGGAGGATATCCGCCATTACAAGCCGGAGGTCGTCCTCACCCACGATTTTAACGGCGAGTACGGCCACAAGCAGCACATCGCCACCGCTTACGCCGTCTCCAAGGCCGTCGAGGCCGCGGCCGATCCGGAGCGGTACCCGGATTCCGCCGCCCGCTACGGCGTCTGGAACCCCAAGAAGCTCTACATCCACCTCTGGGGCGAAAACAAGATCACCATGGATTGGAGCCGCGAGGTGCCCGGTTTCGGCGGCCTGACGGGCATGGAGGTCTCCCGCCGCGGGTATGACCAGCACCGCTCCCAGCAGCAGTACGTGCACTACAGCCTCGGCTACCGCTACCCCAACGTGGAATTTGGCCTCTACCACACCGCCGTCGGCCCGGACGTGTCCGGCGGGGATTTCTTCGAGAACATCGATTGACCTTTGTACGACAGTATAGCAGCGGACAGGCATGAAAGGACGACCGTCATAAAGGGAGATGGCGGCCTTGCGAAGGAAATGGCTGGCGATCGCGCTGGCTGTTGTCTGTATCTTTGGACAGGCGCGCGCGGCAATCACACCGACGCGCCTGTTCGTGTTTACCCGCATCGATGATTTCACGCCCTTCGTGGGCGAAAACGCCAACCCACGCCTGCGAGGGGAGATCCGCTCCAGCATGCCCATCGTGAAGATGGAGGCCGTGCTGTACGATCTGCGCCTGCTGTGCGAGCTGGGCCGCTACGTCTGGGAGCCGGAGGAGGGCGAGGAAACGCGCTTCCTCCAGCTGGAGGGCGTGCGGAGGCATCTGCTGGGCTGGGATTACCCGGGCGAGAAACGCCTGGTGATCACCATTGAGACCGGCGGCGAGACGCGCACCATTTTCGACCGGGAGTTTTACCGCTCCGGAAACTGCGCCGCGCCGCGCAACATTTCCGACCAGTGCGAGTATCTTAGCTCGGAGCCGGACGAGCGCATATGGTACGATAACGACGCCCGCACCAAGTGGCAGCCGCAGAGCGCGGAGGATCTCCTCACCGTGCGCCTGCCCGAGGGCGTCGAGGCCGAGGGGATCCAGATCTTCTGGAGCGAAGCGCCCACCGCGGCGAGGATCTCCTTCTTCGCGGCGGACGGCGCGCCCCTGGGCGAGACGGCTCGCGGCGGCGAGATCTTCACGCCCGTGATCGACTGGATCGCCATCCCGGAGGGCGCGCGCTCCCTGGAGATCCGCGCCGAGGGCTGCCTGATCGAGGAAGCCCAGGTATACGAGCGCGGCTGGGTCGCTCCCATGGTGCAGAAGTGGCGCGAGACCTCCGAAAAATGGGACCTCATGATCGTCTCCACCCACGAGGACGACGAGCACATCTTCTTTGGCGGCGTCATCCCCATGACGGTGGCGCAGGGCCGCGAGGTGGGCCTGGTGTACATGGTCAACTGCGGAGAGCGGCGCTACAAGGAGGCCCTCACCGGCCTATGGAGCGCGGGCATGAGCAATTACCCGGAGTTCATCGGCCTGGGCGATGGCATGCCCGAAGACCCGACCGAGGGCAAATGGGGCGGCCGGGAGCACTATGTGGGGCTGCTGGTCGAGCAGATCCGCAAGCATCGGCCGGAAGTCGTTCTCACCCACGATTTCGAGGGCGAGTACGGCCACAACCAGCACATCGCCACTGCGTACGCGGTCGCCGACGCCGTGCAGGCCGCGGCCGATCCGGAGCGGTACCCCGAGTCCGCCGCCCGCTATGGGACGTGGCGCGCCAACAAGCTCTACATCCATCTCTGGCGGGACAACGAGATCGATTTCGATTGGGAGGAGCCGATCCCCGGCTTCGGCGGGCTCAACGGGTACGATATCAGCCGCCGCGCCTACGATAAGCACCGCTCCCAGCAGAAGTTCGTTCCGTACAATATGGGCCTCGGCTCCGATAATTCCCGCTTCGGGCTCTACTTCTCCGCCGTCGGCCCGGACGAGGAGCACAACGATCTGTTCGAGCACATCGAGTAGGGAAGCGGATGCTTTGCGGCTGCGGAAGGGCGCTGCCCATGGCCCCAGCCGCGGGAGGATCCTTTCATACACAGGCAGAGCGGCTTTTGCGGCATGCAACAGGGCTCCGGTCTCCTCGCGACAGGATTCCGGAGCCCGATTGTTTTATCAGCTCACCAACGGAGAGCCCATGGGAATCGTTCCCCCTGCCCGGAGCCCGGCGGCGGTGAATGTGGGGCACAGAAAGCACCCGCGAATGTCCCCGTCCTTTCATCTGGATTTGCTGGCCATGACCAGCCTTTCTCCCCGCGGAGAGGGCGGGTATAAAGGCTTCGGACATGGCCCCGCCTCGCCGCGCGGCATCGGCCGCCCGCTATTTCGAACGGGATCCTTCTATGACGATTTTGCCGTTCACCCTCCCGGAATCCAGCGCGACGCACGCGTCGCGAATATCCTCGAAGGCGAACTTCGCGCCGTAGCGCGGAACAAACCTGCGCTCGCCCAGGAAGGAGAAGATTTCGTTTAGAACCTCCTGCGTGGGATAGTTGCTGAAAAAGCCGGTCAGGTACACGCCGTTGGGGATATCCTTGATCGGGTCGAACCCGTTGAGCGTGAACACGCCGCCGAGGATGCCCGTATTGCACACGACGCCGCCCTTTTCCACCGCCGTCAGCGTGTCCTTGAGGAAGCGCGGCCCCACCAGGTCGAGCGCTTTGGTGACGCCGTGCACTCTGCCGGAGAGCTTGCCGTCGTCCAGTACAGCCTCGTCCGCCTCGTGAAGAAGCGCCAGCTTGGCCTCCCGGTGCGTCGTGGCGACGACGCGGCATCCCATCGCCCTGGCGATCTGGATCGCCGCATACCCCAGCGCGCAGGTCGCCCCGCGGATCAGCAGCGAATCATCCGGTTTCAGCCGCAAACACTCGAACAGCGAGCCCCAGGCGGTGAACCAGGTCTCCGGCACAGCCGCCAGCGCATCCCACGGCAGATCGGTGGCCACAGGGAAGACGTGATGGACGGGCAGCAGCGCGTACTCGGCATAGCTGCCGTTGAAGCTGCGGCCCATGCCGCCCATGAGCGCGACGACCTTCTGGCCGGCGTTCCACCCGGAATCGGAGGGGTCGGCGATCTCGCCCACGCATTCGATGCCGGGGATGACCGGCTTGCGGATGTACGGCGCTTCGAT
>CACZOT010000225.1 GCA_902782795.1 uncultured Eubacteriales bacterium
CCGCGGGCATAGCATTGCCTGCAAGGGAGGCGGTGGCTTTGGCGGATGTGCGCGTGGCGCTGGCCGCGGCGGCGGCGATCATCGGGGCGGGGTTCGCATCGGGCAGGGAACTGGCGGCGTTCTTCGTCGCCCACGGGAACGGCTGCTGGCTGGGGGCGGTCCTGTGCAGCGCGGCGGCGGGCGCGGGAACGGCCCTGCTCGTCCGCCTGGCCCGGCGCACCCAGGCTGAGACCTTGCCGCGGCTCTACGCCCTCGTGATGGACGAGCGCTGCGGCGAGGCGGTGCAGATCGCCTACACGCTCCTGCTGCTCATCCTCGCCGGAGCGATGGTCTCCGCGGCGGGGGAGCTGGGCGCGCTGGCCCTCTCCTCGCGATACGCCCGCGCGGCGGGCATGGCCCTCGGGCTTGCCGCGGCCATGCAGGCCTCGCGCAGCCCGCGCGTGCTGGCGGCGACCGGAGCCTTCACGGCCGCGGCGACGGCGGGATATTATACCTGGCTGCTCCTGGCCGTCCCGCGCGCGGGAAGCGCGACCGCGGGGGAGAGCTCCTTCGCCGCTGCGGGCGCCATGGGCGTTTTGTACGCGGCGCTGAACCTGACCATCGCGGGCGGCGTGATCTGCGCGGCTGGCCGGAGGGCGGCATCGCCCCTGCGCGCCGGCCTCTGGACGGGCGGCCTTCTCCTGGCGCTACTCGTACCCGCCTGCGCGGCCATCGCCCGCGCGGGGGACCTCTCTCCGGCCCTGCCCTCGGTCGCCATGGCGGCGAAGATGGGCGCCGCGGGGTTCTGGGCGAGCCTGGGCGTGATGGCCTGCGCGGTGGCGAGCACGCTCGGGGCGGCGCTCTACTGCCTGCGGGAACAGCTGCGCCTGGCGGGGCTCCCGGAGGCGGCGTGCCTGCCCGCGGCGGCGCTCGGGGCGCTGCTGCTCTCGTCGGTGGGGTTCGCGCCGATCGTGGATGTCGTCTATCCCCTGCTGGGGTTCCTCTGCGCCATACTGCTGCCCGCGCTGGCGGTGTTTTTGTGACAGTACACGGAAGGGAGGCGGCCGCATGCCGCGTCTGAAGAGGTTCCGCCTGCGCCTGCGCAGACCTCGCCTGGCTCTGCGCCCGGCGCGCCGCCGCATGCGCGAAACGGCCATCCGCGAGATGGAGCATCTGGGCGTGCACCGGGCGCGGTATCTGCTGATGCTGCCGCTGCTGCTGGCGTTCATCGCCCTGGCGGCCTACTGGCGCGTGCCCCGCGCGACCGTACGGACCTTCCAGCCCGTGGAGTCGCCCGTGACCAGCCCGCTGGGCGGCTGGGCGGCGGACGCCACGCTGGACCCCGCAGAGGCGGCGGGCCCGTACAGCTTCGTCTGGGCAAAGGCGACCTGGCGCGAGCTCGAGCCGGCGGAGGGCGAATACGCCTTCGAGGCCTTCGAGGAGCGCATCCACCTGGCCGAGTGGCGCGCGCGCGGCTGCCGGCTGATTTTGCGCGTCGTCCTGGATTGCCCGGGGAGCGGCTGGGAGATGGATATCCCCGAATGGCTCTGGGAAAAGACCGGCGACGGCGCGACGTACGATCTGCCCACTGGGCGCGGCTACGCCCCGGACTACAGCAATCTCACCCTGCAGACGGCCCACCTGCGCCTGCTGCAGGCCATCGCGCAGCGCTGGGCGGAGAACGGGGATCTCGCCTTTGTCGAGATGGGCTCTTTGGGCCGCGACGGCCTCTGGGAGCAGCTCTCCGGCGCGGAGGGGCCGGGCCTGCCCATGGCGGACGTGGCCGCCGCCTATATCTGGCAGTACGCCACCGCCTTCCCGGAAACGGTGGTGCTCGCGCCCAAGCCGTATCGTGAGGCCGTGCTCCTGGAGGACGGGGCCTACAACGCGCATCTGGGCAACGCCGAGGCCACCTGGGATTGGGTGAACCTGTTCTCGTTCGGCGGCTGGGACGAGGACATCGGCGAGAACCTGCGCCCGGCCGCGGAATTCGGCCTGAGCTCCGCGGCGGGGGCCTGGGTGGAGGAGGGGATCGACCTCGGCGCGCTCCTGCGCGAGGACGCGGATTCCTTCCGCCGCATGGCGCTCGAGTGCCGCCCGACCTATATCTGCCTGGCGGACGACACCGCCTTCCTCGATGAGTCCGCCGCGGAGGAGATGGAGAACATCGCCCGGGAGGTGGGCAGCCGCCTTTGGGTGCGCCAGGCGAGCTGGCCCTGGCGCGTGCGCACGGATTACAGCCTCTACGTGGATCTAACGGTCCGCAACGACGGCGTCGCCCCGCCCGCCGAAGATTGGCCCGCCTGCCTCTGCCTCATGCGGGAGGGCGAGGTCCTCTGGCAGGAGCGCATGGACGTGAGCGTCACGAACTGGCTGCCCGGCGATACGGCCTTGCGCGTGCGCATCACCGTGCCGGCGGATTTCGCCATGGGTCAGTACGAGCTGGCCGTCGCCCTGTGCGATCCGCGTACGGGCGAACCCGCCGTGCCCCTGGCCATGGATTGCGAGACGCGGGGCCTCTGGCACGTCCTCGGCATGGTGACCGTGGTCTGACCGCGGGTCGGCAGGCGACCGATGGTTTGAAAACACTACCTTGTTCCCATAAAAACCGGCCGGGTGAAGACTGCGCTTCACCCGGCCGGTTTTTTATGATCCGAAAGCTCTGGCGGGGGGACTTTATCGGCCCATGCACCACTTGGCGCCGGGGACCCAGAAGATCTCCACCGTATCGCCCATATACAGCTTGGACAACTTCTTCATGTGGTTGTCGAAATCCACATACAGGCGCACCCGGTGCTTTTGCTGCCCGTCGTCCACTTCCACGATCATGATCCGGCCGTCCCGTCGATCCCGCTCGAGATACACGCCCGTCGTATTGATCGCGCCGCGCGCTTTGTAGATCAGCGTCCGAATGCCGTTGATGATCCATCGGATGGGAAACAAAAGCAGATTCAGAATCAATGCGGGCGCCAAAGCCAATCCCTCCCTCTGTTGCGTGAAACGCGCCGAAACGCGTCAAGCTGAGTATAATGTCCTGAAAAGAATTTGTCAAGAAAATCGAAAAAGGACTCCCGCCTGTGCCCGCGCCACCCGCTCCGGGGGATCGTCCGAACGCTGCGGCGATGGATCTGGCGAGAAAAAGTAGACAAGGGATGCATGAACGTTAGCAAAAAGCAAAGGCGTATGCGCGTGAATAGACACAATCTTGGAGAACACACGTTGTCAATTAGAACCGCTCCGGCTACAATACGAACTGCAAGGGGGACACACGAGACCCCGCCAAGAAAAAAGGAGGATGCAAACCATGAGTATTCCGAGCAGCGATTATTACGAGTACAGGGAAATGATCCAGCGTATCTGCGACCACGGCACCAAGGAGGCCCTCGAGGACCTCTACCGGGAGATCCGCGCCAAGTACGGCCGGGACGAGGACCTCGTCCGCCTGGACAGCATGTACAACCACAAGTGGAGGATCCTGTAACCGTCCGCCGCTGGATGAAATAAAGGAGGGCAAGATCATGGCAAGGACATTGACGATCCATCGGGAGAGCAAATTCTTGGGCTGCGCGGTGCCATGCAGCGTCATTCTGGACGGCGGGACGGTGGGCTCGCTCCGGAACGGAGCGTCGATCACCCTGACCATCGACGAGGCCCCGCACGATCTCAAATTCTGGTTCAATTCCACCACGAAGCCCGGCTTCGCGGCCATCCCGGCCGGGAGCGGGGACCTGAAATACTCCATCGCCGCCAAGATGGGGTTCCCCTACGGCGGCGTGCAGGTGAAGGCCGAGGGGCGCGCGCTCAGCGCCGGGCCCGCCCGCAACGAGCTGGACGATTACCGCCCGGGCGGCAGTCGCTACATTCCCACGGACAAGGGCTACGAGGGCTCGAAGGACGTCGGGGAGCTGGAGGAGTTCATCATCTCCCGCGTCGCGGGGTTCATGTTCGCCAAGTACCTGGATATCGAAAACAATCCTCTCGCGGAGACCGCCCGGAAGAACGGCACGACCCTGCGCGCGATCGAGCTGCGGTTCGAGTTCACCGAGGGCGTTTTGAAGGGGACGGTGACGGGGTATTCCTCGCGGGACCGCAGGAGCGGGAGCCGGCTGTTCACGCTGCCCAACGACCTCACGTTCGATTGGCTCCTGTCCGACGCGGGCTGCGACCGCACCGCCACCGGCGTCCACAACCTGGCGCGCATGCGCGATATGACCCTTTCGCGGATCGCGGAATGCCAGCCGGACGCTGTCCTCAACGGAGACGTCCTGCGCACAGCCTGAGTCCCGCCGACCGCAGGCCGGGAAGGAACCCCGCAACCCCCAATGTCAGAAGGAGGAGCTTATGAAAAATCGGATCGTATGCGCGGTCGTCTGCGCCCTCGCGCTCGTTTTTGCCGCGGCCTGCGCCGCGGAAGAAAACGGTTTTCTTCCCAACGGAACGATCACGGATAACCTGGAGAGCGCGGAGGACGTGAAGACGTATCTCCTGGAGCTGCCGGAGCCCGGCGGCCTCCGCCTGCGCTTTGAATACGTCACCGGGGCCGACTACGATGTCGAGATCCTCCGGCCCAAAGACGACGGCACCCTGAAGAGCCTGCAGAAGACGAACTTCGATTATGACCGGGACACCGTCTCCGGGACCATCGCCGAGCAGACGGACAAACTGCGCCTGCCGGAGGGGACGTACTACGTCCGCGTGTCGGCCTACAACTACAGCGGCTACAGAAACGACGATTATTCCCTCACGGCGCTGTACGACGCGGAACCGGGGGAGGAATACGAAAAGGAGCACAACAACGTCGCCAGGAAGGCCATGGCGATCGCGGGGAACGCGGGCGTGACCGGCAATCTGGCCTCGGCCGAGGACGTCGATTTCTACCGCGTGACCATGCCGGGCCCGGGGACGTTCCAGGCGATCTTCACCTTCGCTTCGACCGGCGATTACGACCTGGAGGTCTTCCGCGTGGACGAGAGCGGAGAGCTGAGCCGCATCCAGTATACGAACATGTGCTTCAGCGGCAATACGCAGACCGGCAGCCTGACGCGCCTGGCGGACAAGCTGCGCCTCCCGGCCGGGGAATACTATCTGAGCGTGAAGGCGTACAACTACGTGGGATACCGCAACGACGATTACGTCCTGTGCGCGTATGTGGAGGACGAGTCCGGTCTGCCCGCCGAACGGGAGTTCAACGGAAAGGGCGCTGCCGCGACCGGGATCGATCTGAACGCGTCCGTCGTCGGGAACCTGAGCTCCGCCGAGGACGTGGACTTCTACCGCTTCTCCATCGGGCAGCAGGAGAGCGCCCGCGTGCGCTTTACCTACGTCCCTCGCGGCGATTACGACGTGACCGTGTACGAAGCCAAGGCGGACGGGACCCTCAGCAAGATCCAGTACACGAACTTCTGCACCAGCCGGGAAGCGGTCACGGACACGATCACCGGCTCGGCCGACGGGATGACGCTCGGCGCGGGGACGTACTATATCAAGGTGAACGCCTACAATTACGCGGGGTACGCCAACGCGGACTACACGCTGGCCGTCGTCACGGACTGACCCGCTTCCCTCGCAAGGGCTTCATAAGACAGAAGGGCGCCGGCATCCTTCCGACAGGATGCCGGCGCCGTTTCTGTTTTTCGATAGAATCAATTTGTTCGTGCGGGAAGGAATCCCGGCAAGGGGGATTTTGAGGGACGTAGTCCCGGCGGCCGGGGTCGGGGGAAGCCCATGGCTTGTTTCCGCTACAGCGCGATCTCCATGCCGTCGCGGGCGACGGTGACGGGCACGACGCGGCTGTTCTCGTCGAAGAAACGCTGGTAGAGCGCGTGGGTCCAATCGTGTTTGTGGTTGATGTGAGCGGCGAACACGCGCGTCTTCTCCGTGACCACGCCCGCCTTGGCGAGGGATTCCAGCTGCAGGAGGAAATGCGCGCCGTTGAGGTGGCCGCTGTCTAGGGGCAGGGGCGCGGAGCCGAAGGTGGCGTCCATGACGAGCGCGTCCACCGGGAAGCCGGAGAGCGCCTCGAGCGATTCCGGCTCATAGAGGCCGCCGTCCAGAGCGTAGAGAAGGGTCCGGCCGTTTTCGGTGACGCGGTAGTGCAGGCTCCTTTCACCGGGCCCCTCGCCCTGGTGATTGCCGCGCACGGTGAAGACGGTCTTCGCGCCGAGGGAGAAGGTCTCGAAGGCGTCGTGGGGCTGGAAGGCGTAAAAGCCCCGCTCGACGGCGCCGAAGAGATCGTTGCGGCCGCCGGTGGCCTCGAGGACGGCCTTGCGCACCTTGCAGAGATATTCCCAGCCCGCGCGGGAGACGTGGCAGGTGAAGGGCCGGCCGGAGAAGGTAGAGGACATGGTGATGACGTTCAGGTTCGCCATGGAGAAGTGGTCCTCGTGCAGGTGGGTGAAGAGGACGTCCCGCAGGCCGGCGAGGGAGACGCCGAGCTCGTGGCAGGCGGAGAGGGTGTCCGGGCCGCAGTCTATGAGGGTCTCGGCGTCGTAGAGGAAGGACGTGCGGCGGCGGCGTTCCGCCTTGTCGCGGCGGGCGTTTTCACACAGGGGACAGGTGCAGAAGGGGTTGGGCAGCAGCTCCGCCGCCCCGGTTCCGAGAAAAAGCATGGCGCGGGCCTCCTTTATATCGTCCAAAATGAAAGCGCCGCCCGGAGATCGGCGGGCGGCGCGGGGAGAGAGCTATTTCGTCCAGCGCAGGGCGAGGAATGGCGCGGAAGGGCTCTCGGCGGCGCGGCAATCGTCCGCGTACTTGGAGGCGGGATCGCTGCCGGCGCTCACATAGCGCAGCATGCGCGCGCCGAAGGTGACGCAACGCTGATCGTGCTCCGGGAAGTAATTGGCCTTGAGGAAATACGCGTACTTGACGAGGCGGTAATCGCCCCAGAATTTGTTCTCGAACCCGGCCACGCAGAGCCCGGCGCGCACGCTCTCGCGGATCGCCTCGACCGTCAGCTCCGGCGCGAAGACCACGGTGAAATTGCCGGGCTCCATGCGGCCGCCGAACTGCTGGTGGGCGTCGCTGGAGCCGAGGATGGGCATCTTCTCGCGCTCCTGATAATAGGCGATCTGCATCTGCGTGCCCTCCTCGAAGGCGCCGCCGGCGATGAGTTCGTACACGTCGAACGTGCGGTGGTCGAAGAGGTAGGCGGAAAGATCCTCGCTCTCGTGGAGCGTGCCCTCGAGGATCCAGCAGGGGTGGCAGTGCACGGCCACGCCGTTGCACTCGTGGATCTTGTCGAAGATGGCCAGGGAGGAGGCGGCCGCGTACTTATCCTCGGGGGAGAGGGGCTCGGTGATGGTCTTCATCTTTTCCTGCACGGCGGCCTCGTAGCCCTCGGGATCGTCGCGGTACCAATCGTTGACGCCTTTTTCTCCGCCCATGTTGATGATGTGCACGCCGTTGCCGGGCGCGTGGATCTCCTCGCCCGGAAGCACGGCGAAATCCACCCCCAGGGCGTCGATGCGCTCCTTGCCGCGCACGGAGGGGCGGCGGTCCCAATGGTCGGTGAGGACGCAGTAATCATACCCGCGTCGGCAGCAGGCGGCCGCCATGTACTCCGGCGTGTCCTTGCCGTCGGAGAGGAAGGAATGCATGTGGTTGTCGCCCTTGTAGGGGTTGAGGGCGAAGAGGTCCGCTTCCAGGGAATAGACCTCGTGCTGCTCCAGCTTTTCGCCCCCGCGCAGGAGGGTGAGGAGCCAGCGGTCCTCCTGGGGGAAGGTCAGATCCAGGCGCAGGGCGTTCCCCTCGACGCGCAGGGCGTGGTCCTCGGTGAAGAAGGCGAGGGCGGCCTCGTCGACGGCGCGCCCCTCCCTGGCGGGGAGATAGCGCCGCAGTCCGGAAAAAGAGCTCACCCTGAGCGTGTAGCCGTCCTCTTCACGGACGACGACCGGCCCCTGCGCCTCGAGAACGAGCGAGCAGGCGGTATCCACGGGGAAGACCAGGTGCCTGAGACGGAAATACATGACCGCAAGACCTCTTTCCTTCGTAACCGTTCCGCAAGGCAGTATACCGCCGGACCGCCCCCGGCGCAACAGCGGAAACGTAAAAAGCGAGGCACGCGCAAGGGGCTTCAGCCCAGCGCCCCGCTTCGGGGCCCAAGTACCGAAAAAAACAGAGCGGCCTCGCGGGGCCGCTCTGCCAGAAGCGGGGGGGGGTACCGTCAGGCGGCGGCTTTTTTCGCGCCGACGGAGGCGGTATAGCGGAAGAGCATGGGGTACACGGTGAAATCCACAAAGGAGACAATGGCGTAGCGGGCGCAGCGCACCAGGAGCGCTCCGCGGCTGCCGCCCTCCAGGAATTCCTTGGAGAAGGGGAGCTTCAGGAGCGTGTTCAGCGCGAAGAACACCGCCGCGCCGCCGACGACGCGCAGCAGGCAGCGCAGAGGATTGCGGGTGTTTTCGAAGCGGACGAAGCGCTCCTCGACGGGCACGGCTGCCATAAAGCCCAGCAGCAGACCCAGGCAGGTGAAGTAATCGGCGCTCTTGCAGTAGAACAGGCCCGGCAGCGTGGTCAGCAGGAGCACGCCGTACAGGGCCGCGCGGTTTTTCAGCTTGCGCGCGAGCAGGGGAACGATCCACACCGCCGCCAGGCCGAAGAGCCAGCCCACGAGCACGTCCGTCGGGTAATGCGCGCCCACGACCACGCGGGAAAAGCCCACCAGCAGGGGCAGGACCACCGCCACGACGATCAGGAGCTTTTTGCGCCCCTTGGCCGCCAGCGAGGCGAACAGACCCGCCGCGCAGGTGGAATGGCCGCTGGGGAAGGAGAAGCCCTGGGCGGAGATATCGTAGATATCCGCGCCGGGCTCCACCACGCGCAGGATGCGGATGGTTTCCGTATCGAAATAGGGGCGGCGGCGCATGGCGATGTTCTTGGCCAAGGGGTTCCAGACCGAGGCCACGAGGACGTTCAGGCCGATGTATTTGCCCAGCTTCTTGTCCCAGCTCCAGTAGATGAAGCCCAGGAAGGCGATAAGGAAGAGCTCCTCGCCGAAGACGGAGAAAAACGAGATGAGCGAGATGCCCGCCGGGCCGATGTGGCTCTGGAGGAACTCCATCAGGCGGACTTCCCAGGGGAAGAAGAACGTATTGCCGGTGATCGGCATGGCGATATCCCATCCTTTCGCACGCCGCTGCTTCAGAGACGACAAAGGGTATTATACGCGAAGACGGGCCGTCTTTCAAGGGCGCACTTGACAGTTCGGCCAAAAAAGTCCATCATACAGGGGAAGGGCGCGCCACGCGGCGCGATCCCGCAAAAGAGGAGTGAAAAGCAAAATGAGACAGAGCGGCGTACTTGCGCACATCACCTCCCTGCCCTCGCGCGGAGGCGTGGGCACGCTCGGGCGCGCGGCCTATGAATTCGTGGATTTCGTCAAGGAATCCGGCATGACGGTCTGGCAGGTGCTGCCCATCGGCCCGACGGGCTACGCGGAATCGCCCTACCAGAGCCCCTCCACCTACGCGGGCAACCCGCTGGTGATCGATCTCGATCTCCTGGAGGAAGAGGGCATCCTCCCTCCGGGGAGCTACGAGCCCCTGCCCATCCTGCCGCAGGTGGATTTCGAGGCGGTCAAGGCGCAAAAGAGCGAACTGCTGCGCAAGGCGTACGCCCATTCCCGGGAAAAACTCGCCGGGGAGCTGGCCGCCTTCGAGCAGAGCCACCCCTGGGCGCGGGATTACGGCCTCTTCTGCGCCGTGAAGGCCCGTTTCGGCGGCGTCTCCTGGATGGATTGGCCGGACGGCGAGATCCGCCTGCGCCGCGAAAAGGCCGTCGCGAAGTATGAAAAGGAACTGGCCGGGGAGATCGGCTATTATATCTTCGAGCAGTATCTCTTCTTCTCCCAGTGGGAGCGCCTGCACGCGTACGCGCGGGAGAAGGGGATCTCCCTCATGGGAGACATGCCCATCTACGTGGCCGAGGATTCCGCGGACGTCTGGCTCAACCCGGATCTGTTCGAGCTGGACGAGGACTGCCGGCCCATCCGCATCGCGGGCGTGCCGCCGGATTACTTCCAGGCGGACGGCCAGCGCTGGGGCAACCCCCTCTACCGCTGGGACCGCCACGCCGCGCAGAAGTACGCCTGGTGGATCGGCCGACTGCGCGCGCTGGGCGGCCTGTTCGATATCCTGCGCATCGACCACTTCATCGGCTTCGCGAATTATTACGCCATCCCCGCCGAGGAACCCACCGCCCGCGTGGGCAAGTACGAGCTGGGCCCGGGCCGCAAGCTCTTCACGCGCATCAAAAAGGAGCTGCCAGAGCTGCGGATCGTCGCCGAGGATCTGGGCGTGGTGAACGCGCGCGTGCGCCGTCTCCTGGCCTGGACGGGCTACCCGGGCATGAAGGTCATGCAGTTCGCCTTTGACAGCGACGAAAACCCGGACCTGCCCGCCAACCATACCGAAAACTGCATCGTCTACACCGGCACGCACGACA
>CACZOT010000226.1 GCA_902782795.1 uncultured Eubacteriales bacterium
CGCCAATTACGATCTGACCGTGGCCATCGAGCCGCTGCGCCGCGCGGAGAGCAATATCATCAATTACGTCTCCGAGGCGGTGCTGCTCGCCTCCCTCTACCAGCTTCCGCACATCCGCGCGCTGGGAGACACCTACCACATGGCTATGGGCTCCGAGCCGCTTTCCGCGCTCACCCAGGCCGGGCCGATGCTCGCCCACGTACATACCGCCAACGCCATCGGGCGCAAGTATCCCGCGCCGGGCGACGGCGAGGATTATGAGGGCATCTTCAAGGCGCTCATCGCCGGCGGCTACGACGGGCGCGTGTCCGTCGAGGGCGGATGCCAGGATTTCGAGACCGAGGCCGCGGCAGCCTACCGCGCCCTGACCTTCGCCAGGGCGGGAGCCAGCTGCTGAGGACCAGCGAACATGCAAGGGGAACGGCCCCGGCCTGTCGGCCGGGGCCGTTCCCCTCTGTTCTGGCAGGGGTGGTACCCCTGCACCCCATGCGACGTGGGCGCGTTCATGGGGAAGCCGGAAGGTCCATGGCATGCCGGAGAGAATGAAGCGCCCCGTGCCCGCGCCAGATGGCGCGCGGGCACGGGGCGCCGCGATTTTCAGCGGATCCGCCGCCCTCCGCGCGCGCGGGCGCATCTTGCCGGACTGACGCGGGGTGATCGGGGGCGGGAGATCCGTCGCGGCGTTGGTGATGGTCGAAAGGGCTACGGCGCGTTTTTTTACATTTACGCCGGAATTCGCGCTGTTGACAAAGCCCCGTTTGGTGTTATAATACGATCATCCCGAAGGAAAGGCGGCGGCAGGCGTGAAGCGAGAAGGCCAGTGGAAGCCCTCTATGTCCCGAACTGTTACCGCCGGGAATTCTTCTGTCCTTCTTACGGGCGCAGCGCGGTTTCTTCCCGCGCTGCGCTTTTTGCTTTTGGGCCTGGCCCCGGGGCCGGGTCCCATCTGCGGAGAGGAAGCTTTGTGAACGCGGGCGTTCCACCGGGCGGCTCTTCCAGATGGAAGAGCCGTTTTTTCACGGCCCCGGCGTGCGCCGAAACGATCTGACCAAAAGAAAAAAGGAGTAGAGCGATGAAAGCGATCAAGATCATTGACATGACCCTGCGCGAAAACACCACCCGGCGCGAAGGCGCGCTGTCCTTCCGGGAAAAGCTGGAGGCGGCCCGCAGCCTGGACCGGCTGAAGGTGGACGCCATCGAGCTGCCCGTCATCGAGGGCGGCAAGGCGGACCAGCTCTCCAACAAGACCATCGCGGGCATGGTCACGACCGCGGTGGCGGCCACGGTGGACGTGGCGGCGAGCAATGCCGCCGAGACCTGGGAGAGCATTCGCGCCGCGCGCAGGCCGTATCTGAACGTGGTCGCACCGGTCTCGCCCGTACAGATGGAATACATCGCCCACAAGAAGGCCCCCGCCATGCTCTCGGCCATCGAAGCGCAGGTCTCCCTGTGCCGCTCGCTGAGCGAGACCGTGGAATTCACCGCCCAGGACGCCACCCGCGCCGAGCGGGAGTTCCTCTTCCAGGCTCTGGCGACGGCCCTGCGCGCGGGCGCGAACCGGATCACCGTCTGCGACAGCGCGGGCGTGATGCTGCCGGGCGAGTTCGCCGCGTTCGTCGGCGAGATCCGCGAGAAGGTCGAGGGGATCGGCGGCGCGGAGCTCTACGTGCAGACCTCGGACGAGATGCACATGGCCGCGGCCTGCGCCGCCGCCGCCGTGGCCGCGGGAGCGGACGGCGTCAAGTGCACCGCAGTGGCCGCAGGGCTTCCCACGCTCGAGCAGGTGGCGCGGTTCGTGGAGGTCAAGGGCGCTCAGCTGGATCTTTACACGGGCCTGCGCACCACGGAGCTGGGCCGCGTGGCCAGCCAGCTGGGGCGCATGCTCAATACCGAGCGCAGCGAGCAGTCTCCCTTCGATTCCGGCGTCGCGGACGATCTGGCCAACGTCTGCCTGGATATGAACGACGAGATGGACGAGGTCGTCAAGGCCGTGCGCCAGCTGGGGTACGATCTCTCCGACGAGGACAACGCCAAGGTCTACGAGGCCTTCAAGCGCGTGGCCACCCGCAAGCATTTCGTGGGCACGAAAGAGCTGGACGCCATCGTCGCCACCACGGCCATGCAGGTGCCCTCCGCCTACCGCATCGGCAGCTATGTGATCAACAGCGGCAACGTCATCACCGCCACGGCCAACATCACCCTCGAAAAGGACGGCGAGAAGCTGCGCAGCGTCGCCATCGGCGACGGCCCGGTGGACGCGGCCTTCCTGGCCATCGAGCAGATCATCGGCCATCATTACGAGCTGGACGATTTCCAGATCCAGACCGTCACCGAGGGCCGCGAGGCCATGGGCAGCGCCTTGGTCAAGCTGCGCGCGGGCGGCCGCCTCTACTCCGGAAACGGCATCTCCACCGATATCATCGGCGCGTCCATCCGCGCCTACATCAGCGCCCTGAACAAGATCGTCTACGAGGAAGCCTGAGGGAGGGTCGATCCATGAAGCTGGCATTTTCCATGAAAAACTGGGGAAGCGAAGGCTGGGGCGACCTCCAGCAGGTCGCCGCGGACACGCGCATGCAGGGCCTGGAGCTCTACGACGTGGCCGGGCCCGCCTTCCAGGGCAAGACCAGCCCCGCCAACCCCGAGCTCGCCGCGCCCACGCGCCGCGCCCTCATCCGCCAGGGGCTCGCCATCCCCTGCGTGGACACCGCTGGGGATTTCACCGCCGGCGGCTTCCCGCGGGAGTTCGACGAGGCCGTCGAGGTGGCGATCAACCTCGGCGCGCCCTGCGTCGGCCTGCATACCGAAAACGCCGATGCGGCCGTCTGCGCCGCGCGCCTGGGCTCGCTTCTCCAGGCGGTGCGGGGGAAAGCCGTCTCCCTCCTGGTGGAGACCAGCGGCGCCTTTTCCGATACCGCCCGCCTGCGCGATCTGCTCAACACCTATTCGGACGATCAGCTCGCCGCCGTGTGGGATATGCACGCCACCTGCGCCGAGGCGGGCGAGGACCCGGAGAAAACCATCACCAACCTGGGCGCGTACGTGCGCCATGTGCACATCCACGATTTCCGCCGCGAGGGTGGCGCCGCCGTGCCGGAACTGATCGGCGAGGGCGAACTGCCCGTGTCCGACATGATCGGCGCGCTGCGCTCGGTCAA